>CALGGV010000132.1 GCA_937915725.1 uncultured Selenomonadales bacterium | reverse complement strand
AGGGATTAGAAATATCGCCAAAATGGGCTAAAATTTCAACGAGAAAGGGCTTTTCTAATTTTTAGAGTAAAAATATATTGACGAAGTATGAAACCGGCTAAAAAGGCTAAAAACACGCTTTTTTGACGAATCAGAAAGGAGTTTCCAATGAAGATTTTAGCGCGTCAACTAACTTTAGATTTATACAACTGCAATGATAAAAAATTTTTCGATTTTACGGCAATAAAATCGGTTATAGACAGCGTTTTTGACGTTGAATCTAAAATTATGTCAACAAGTCTTGATAACGAGCACAGCGCGTTTGTAGCGGCGTTTAAAGAGGGACATATCGCCCTGCATATTTATTCCGCGCTAAAGTACGTGGCAGTTGATATTTTTACCTGCAATGAAAGCGGCGAATCTGAAGAGCTTGCAAAGGTTTTAAGTAAATATTTTCAACCGGAAAAAACAAAATCTACTTACCTTAAACGCGGCGATTTTGGGCTTGAAAAAGAAATAAAACCAAAAATAAAAGTGCGCGTGGCACCTTTGCGAAAAGTTCGGAACGTGGGCGCAAAAGTTGTAAAAAAATTAGTTCAAGGAGGAAACTAAATGACTTTTACTGAAATGACGCTCCGTTATCGAAGTATCGGCAAAACTAAAAAATGCACTTTTATTTTTTGCGCAGATCACGGCGTGGCAAAAATGAATGTTAGCGCGTACCCGCAAACCACAACCGCCGGCATGGTTAAAAATTATTTGGTTGACAAGGGCGCGGCAGCTAATGCATTTGCAAATTTCGCAAATTCTGAACTCGTCGTGGTTGATGTTGGAGTTAATGCTGATATTTCAAAATTGCCGGGGCTTATCGATAGAAAAATTGCTAACGGCACAGATAATATTGCTGAAGGACCTGCAATGACTTTGGCGCAGGCGAAAAAATCTATAAAAATTGGCAGGGATTTAGTTAAAAAAGCCGTGAAAGCCGGCTATAATTGCTTTTTAATTGGCGAAATGGGAATTTCTAATACAACCGTTGCCTCTGCGATAACTTCAGCGATTCTTGAAATTAATCCCCAAAAAGTTACAGGGCGCGGCTCCAATATTTCTGACGCCCAATTTAAAAATAAAATAAAAATCATTAAAAAGGCTCTGCAAGTCAATGATCCAAATTCTGAAAATGGCTTAGACGTTTTGCGAAAAGTTGGCGGCTTTGAATTTGGCGCAATGGCTGGCGTAATTTTGGAGGCGTCAAAAAATAATTGCATTACAATTTTGGACGGTTTTAACAGTTCAGCCGCCGCGCTTATAGCCGATTTAATCGACCCGGATATTAGCGAACACGTCATAGCGTCACACATTGGGCGCGAAATTGGGCACATGGCAATTATTCAGTATTTCGGATTTACTCCAATGTTTACGCTTGATTTAGCATTAGGCGAGGCTATTGGTTCTTCGATAGCGGCTAAAGTTTTGGATAATTTGGTTTACACATACGTTTGTTCGCCGGAAGATGATTTTGACGGCGATTTAAACGATTTCAAAGATGAAGACGCCGAAGAGGCGATAATTACAAATTTGCTTGACAAAATGGGCTTAAATGAACTTTCAGATATTACTTCGATTGACGAATTGGAAAATTATTTGGAAGAAAATTTTGAAGGCGATTTACAAATTGAAGAAGTCAACGTTGATTTTCAAATTAGCGACGATTTCAGATTTAGACCGTACGAGCCGCCTTTCAGCGTACAAAATTTCAACGTGCCGCGTTCCTATCCAATTATGATTCGTGAAATGAATACAGATCAAGATGAAATGATAGCGTCAACCGACCGCACTTTTAATTTTTATCTTGAGACAATGCCGAAATTGAATTTTAATGCAATGGATAAATGTCAGGAATATCTTGATAGCTTGACAAAGCCGAAAAAAAGTTTGGGCTTGTTGGAGGATATAGCCGCGCAATTTGCCGGTATTGCAAATTCAAAAAAACCTTCAAACAAACTGCGCCGCGCCGCGCTTGCCTTCACAAATATTGAAAATTCGCCCAATAACACCACAAATGATTATAAGCGCGTCAAGGGTAAACGTCATAATCTTTCGCTTGATTTCAGTATGACTGCGCGAACTTTTGCAATGAAAGTTTTTTTAGGAGTTGTTGACCCAAAACAAAATCCGACGGTTGCATTTAATTTTGGACGCACTATTGGGGAAGAAATTTCTTTTGCGATTCCGATTATTGCAATTACCGAGTTGACAGATTGGGTACTTGACAGGATTGACGAAAAATTTGCAGCGGCACTTTTGAATAAAGACGGCAGTTTTAAAGTTGCGCCGGAAGAATTTTTAAATCACGTACCAAAAAAATTTCGCTGTTTGACGGGCGCAATTATTGGCGCAATGGTTGCCGCCGCGCACAATTCGACTTTTATTGTTGTAGACAGCGGCGCGGTTGAAATTATCGCCCGTTACCTTGAAAAAATTTGCCCGCAAATTCGTCCGTTCATTTTGCACGCAACCGAATTAATTAATTTTGATTTTGAGCCCGGCGAGCGTATCGGCTATGACGGCGAGGCGGCTTGCATTGGCGCGGAAATTGTTGAGGCGGCGTTGACTGCTTTAAATGAAATGAAAACTTTCGACGAAACAAGCGTAGATGTTGCAGTTGACGGCGCGGGCGCGGGAGTTCAGAAAAAATGAAAACTATCACGAATGGAAAATTTATTTTGCCGGACGAACGCGGCAATTTTTTTATTGCTACTGAAAGATTTTTAACCTTTGACGAAAAAATTATTTCGTTTGAAAATTCGGCTGAAGAAATTATTGACGCGCAGGGAAATTTTGTATCGCCGGGCTTTATCAACATTCACATTCACGGCTGCGCAAATTCTGATACTATGGACGCCACGCCCGCCGCGCTAAAAAATATGTGCGAATTTTTACCAACTTGCGGCGTCACAAGTTTTTTGCCAACAACTATGACAATGCCGCTTGACGAAATTTACGACGCCTTAAAAAATATTCGCAACTGCAAAAATATTGGCGGCGCAAAAATTCTCGGTGCAAATGTTGAAGGTCCTTTCATCAGTGCGAAATATCACGGCGCGCAGAATCCAAAAAATATCCTTCGCGCAGATTTAAAACTTTTTGAAGAATTTTTGGACGTTATAAAAATTATCACGGTTGCGCCGGAAGAGTTGGAAGATTTTAAATTTATTGACGCCTGCCTTGAAAAAAATATTATCGTGTCGATAGGACACAGCGCGGCAACTTACGAAATTGCAATGGCGGCGATTGAACGCGGCGCGGCGCACATTACGCACCTTTTCAACGCGCAGAGCGGCTTTAATCACAGAAAACCCGGAATTGTCGGCGCGGCGTTTGATTCAAATGCAACGGTTGAGTTAATCTCTGATAATGTTCACGTTTGCGCGGCGGCTCAAAGAATTGTGCAAAAGATTAAACCGCTTGACGAAATTATTTTGATAACTGATTCATTGCGGGCTTGCGGCTTAGGCGATTGTGAAAGTGAACTCGGCGGGCAAAAAGTTTTTGTGCGTGACGGCGTTGCAAAATTGGCTGACGGTACTATTGCGGCTAGCGTTGCGCCTATGAATGACGTTGTTAAAAAATTTTACCGCAATACAAAAATTTCAATCCCTGAAGTTGTCGAACTTATTACAAAAAATCCTGCGCGAAAATTAAATTTGTATAATGAAATTGGCAGTTTGGAAATTGGCAAGGCGGCTGACATTGTTATTTTTGACAAAGATTTTAATATTAAAGCCGCGTTCGTTGCCGGAAAAAATTTTTCTTGCAAATTTTAGAAAAATAATTTATACTAAAAACGGCTTAAGGAGAAAATCCGCGCCGCAGGCGTCAGTAAGCCATTTGTAGCACTTTTGGAGGTGAAAATCCCTTGAAATTGTCTGAAAATTATTTCCGCGCCGCAAACCCCTATTTTGAGCCGCATTGCAACGCCATTTTCAAGGGGTAGGTTTAAAAGTGCTTTCCCCGTAAGGGGTCGGAAACCAATACCTTTTTTGCTCTTTTAATATTTCGTCGAAGAAGAGTTTAAAAGTGCTTTCCCCGTAAGGGGTCGGAAACCGATTAACTCGTGGATGCTGATAGAAGCATCTCGATCAGTTTAAAAGTGCTTTCCCCGTAAGGGGTCGGAAACCCTTTACCTTTGTTATCTAATGCAATGTAATACTTGTGTTTAAAAGTGCTTTCCCCGTAAGGGGTCGGAAACTTTAGTTATTTTTATTCCGATGTAAAGTTCATCTCGTTTAAAAGTGCTTTCCCCGCAAGGGGTCGGAAACCTACCACTTCCAGTGTACTTCTAGGTGTTAAAGTCACCTTGTTTAAAATTATTTTTCCCCGTCAGGGGTCGGAAACGCGAACCCTAGAACTCCATGGTTTACATAATTGTCCACAAGTTTAAAAGTGCTTTCCCCGCAAGGGGTCTGAACAAAAAAAATTAACCGCCCTGATTGGAGCGGTTTTTTTAGTGCAAAAAAATAAAGGTTAAGGAAATTTCCCTAACCCCTAAATTCTAGGATAACAACGCAGTTTTTAAAACTTCGTCCATATGTTCAACAGTTACAAATTCCAGTTTTTCACGCACGGACTCGGGAATATCTTCAATATCCCGCGCGTTTTCTTTCGGCAAAATGATTGTGTGCATACCTTCACGGTACGCCGCCAAAACTTTTTCTTTCAAGCCGCCAATAGGTAAAACGTTGCCGCGCAATGTAATTTCGCCCGTCATTGCAACGTCGGAGCGAACTTTTCTTTTTGTCAATGCTGAAAACATTGCCGTTGCCATTGTAATACCCGCGCTCGGTCCGTCTTTTGGAACCGCGCCTTCCGGTACGTGTACGTGAATATCGTTTTTTTCGTAAAAATCTTCGTCAAGTTGCATTTCTTCACTACGGCTGCGAATGTACGTTAAGCCGGCTTGTGCGCTTTCTTGCATAACTTCACCGAGCTTGCCGGTTAATAAAAGTTTGCCCTTGCCTTTTAAAACAATCGCCTCTGTTGGCAAAATATCGCCGCCGACTTCAGTCCACGCCATACCCGTTGAAACTCCAACTTGCGGTTTTTTCTCGGCTTTATTCTGCAAAAATTTTGGACGCCCCAAAAAGTCGCGCAGATTTTTTTTCGTAATATAAACCGTGCCTTCTTCGCCCTCAACAATTTTTCTTGCCGCTTTTCTGCAAGCCTTGCCGATTGTCCTTTCAAGTTCACGGACGCCCGCCTCGCGCGTATATTCACCAATAATTTCCTGTAAAACGCCTTTACCAAAAACAACTTCGCCGGTTTTTAAGCCGTTCGCCTCTTTTTGTTTTTTAACAAGGTAACGTTTCGCAATTTCAAGTTTTTCTTGTTCAGTGTAGCTTGAAAGTGTGATAATTTCCATTCTGTCGCGCAGTGGCTTAGGAATAGTGCTAGGGTCATTCGCAGTAACAATCCACAAAATTTTTGACAAGTCAAACGCCGTGTCAATGTAATGATCCGTAAAAGAATTATTTTGCTCGGGGTCTAAAACTTCCAAAAGTGCGGAGGCAGGATCCCCGCTGTAAGCATCTTTACCAAGTTTATCGACTTCATCAAGCAGAAAGACAGGATTATTTGCGCCGGCTTTTTTCAAGCCTTGAATGATTCTGCCGGGCAACGCTCCAACATAAGTCCGGCGATGCCCTCTAATTTCTGCCTCGTCACGAATTCCGCCTAAACTTGCACGAATAAATTTGCGATTCATAGCCTTTGCAACAGATGAGGCAAGCGAAGTTTTACCAACGCCGGGCGGTCCAATAAGACACAAAATCGGCGCGGGTTTATCCTGCGTCAAAACTTTTACCGCCAAAAAATCTAAAATTCTGTCTTTGATTTTTTCAAGCCCGTAATGGTCGGAGTCAAGAACTTTTTTAGCGTTGATAATATCTGTTGAATCTTCAGTTGAAATTTTCCACGGCAAGTCAAAAAGCCAGTCAATGTACGTACGAATGACGCTTGATTCTTGCGCCATTGAAGGCAGCCGCTCCATTCGCTTAAGTTCCTTATTGATAATTTCTTTGACTTCGTCGGGGTAATTTCCATTTTCTAAGCGCGTGCGATATTCAGAGGCATTTTCTGCAACGTCTTCATCTTCGCCCAATTCCTTATGAATTGCCCGCAGTTGTTCACGCAAATAATTATCTTTCTGAAATTTTTCAATTTGCCCACGTACGCGCTGATTTATTTGAACTTCCATTTGAAGTACTTCAAGTTCACGCGCCAATATTGCGTACAACATTTCCAGCCGCTTTTCAACGTCTAAACTTTCCAAAAGACTTTGTTTTTGTTCGACTTTCAAATTTAAATGACTTGTGATTAAATCTGCAAGCCTGCCAATATCTTCCAAAATTGTAACTGCAACAAAAGTTTCTGAAGGAATTCGCTTGCTAATTTTTACCCATTCTTCAAATTCATGAACTACGCCGCGCACTAACGCTTCAAGTTGCATTGAATCTTTCCAAGCGTCTTCATGCACTTCAATTTCAACGCTGACATAGCCTTTGGAATCATCATAATTTTGAATAACGCCGCGATGCACGCCTTCAATCAAAACTCTAACGTTGCCATCAGGGATTTTAATTATTTGGCGAATTTCGGCGACAGTTCCAACATTGTATAAATCTTCACGATTAGGCGAATCTAAATCTAAATTTTTCTGCGTTACCAAAAAAATTTTTCTGTCAGCAACCATTGCCGCCTCAAGCGCGTTTATTGAACTTTCGCGCCCGACGTCCAAATGCATTATCATATTTGGAAAAACCGTAACGCCGCGCAACGGTACAAGCGGCAACCGAATTCTGTCAATTATATTTGTCAATTTTGTCACCTCCAGTCCAGGTGTTAGGAATTTTTATTTTTTTGCCTTAGCAATTTTGCCTTCAAATTTTAGCGTTGGTTCTTGATTCAACAAAACATCTTCTTTTGTTATCGTACAAAGTGTATTGCCCTCGAAGGAAGGAATTTCAAACATAACATTTCGCATAATTCTTTCAAGAATTGAACGCAAGCCGCGTGCTCCGGTATTTCTCAAAATTGCCTCGTGCGCTATTGCCTTAAGCGCGTCATCTTCAAAAACTAATTCGGCGTTATCCATTTCCATAAGTTTTTGGTATTGTTTAACCAGTGCATTTTTCGGCTTAGTCAAAATTTGAATCAATGAATTTTCGTCAAGCGGATCCAATGTGACAATTATTGGCAAGCGTCCTACAAATTCCGGAATTAATCCATCTTGTAATAAATCATCGGGCATAACTTCCTTCAAAAGTTTTCCAATATCTTTATTTTCTTTTGAAGAAATATTTGCGCCAAATCCTAACGCTTTACCTTTTGTGCGCTTTTCAATAACTTTATCTAAATCGTTAAACGCGCCGCCGCAAATGAACAAAATATTTTTAGTGTCGATTGTAACCATTTCCTGCATTTGCTGATGAATACTGCTGGGAATGGGAACATTAACTTGAGTACCTTCCAAAATTTTTAACAGGGCTTGCTGAACGCCTTCTCCGGAAATATCACGATTAACGCCGGGTTTTCTGGCGATTTTGTCAACTTCATCAATGTAAATAATCCCGCGTTCTGCCTTGATAATATCGCCGTTTGCAGATTGTATCAACGCAAGTAAAATATCCTCAACATCTTCACCGACGTAACCTGCCTCTGTCAAAGAATTTGCATCAACAATCGCCAAAGGTACATTTAAAATTTTTGCCAAAGTTTGGGCAAGCAAAGTTTTTCCGCTGCCTGTTGGTCCTATCATTAAAATATTTGATTTTTGAAGTTCAACATCTTCCTTGCGTTTTTTCTGCCCAATTCTTTTGTAGTGATTGTAGACTGCAACCGACAAAGTTTTTTTAGCCTCGTCTTGTCCTATAACGTATTGGTCAAGAATGGAATAAATTTTTTTCGGTTTAGGGAGTTCGCCGTCAATCGCAGGTTCATCATCTTTAATTTCGGTTTCCAACATTTCGGTACAAATTTTAACGCAAGCATCGCAAATAGCGGCGTCTTGCCCGGCAATTAATCTGTTTACTTGACGATTAGACTTGCCGCAAAACGAACACTTATAGATATTAGAATTACCGTCACTTTTTGCCATTTTTCCCCTCCTCCCTTTTGCTGTCAATTTCTGCCAAAAAATTATTCGTTACCTTTGTTTAAATCGAATTTTGCAGGGCGGGTAATAACATCGTCAATCAAGCCGTAAGCCTTAGCATCTTCAGCCGTCATAAAATTATCACGTTCAGTATCTGCCATAACTTTTTCGCGGGGTTGTCCGGTGTGTCTGCTAAGAATATCATTGCCGACTTCGCGCAGGCGTAAAATTTCCCGTGCTTGAATTTGAATATCTGTAGATTGTCCGCTTGCGCCGCCTAATGGTTGATGAATCATAATTCTTGCCAAAGGCAGGGCGAAACGTTTACCTTTTGCGCCGGCTGTCAATAAAAGGGAGCCCATACTTGCGGCTTGTCCAATGCAAATTGTTGAAACGTCCGGCTTGATATATTGCATTGTGTCATAAATTGCAAGCCCTGCAGTAACTACGCCGCCGGGACTGTTTATGTACAAATGAATATCTTTATCGGGGTCTTCAGATTCAAGAAAAAGTAATTGGGCAACTACAGAATTTGCAACGTCGTCATTTATTGGTCCGCCTAAAAAAACAATTCTATCTTTGAGCAAGCGTGAATAAATATCATAGGCGCGTTCGCCAAATCCGGTTTTTTCGATTACCATTGGTACGTAATATGCCATAAAAATTTTCACCTCGAAATATATAAGAATTGCGATTGAGACACAATGTATCCCAACCGCCTTTCAAAAATTTTCTATTAAATTAAATTTAAATTATTCCGCGTCTTTAGTTTCAGTTTTTTCTTCAGCTTTTTCAGCCGTTTTTTCAATTTCATCTTTTGCCATATTATCTATAATGAACTGCATAACTTTGCGGCGCAAAACGTTATTTGCTACGCCTGCAAGCTGTCTGTTTTCTTGAAGAATTTTATAAATTTGTTTTGGAGTAGTGCGGTACATTTGCGCCATTACTGCCAATTCGTAATTTAATTCTTGATTTCCTACGGTAATTTTTTCGGCGCGGGCGACTTCGTCCAACAAAATATCTGTCAAAACATTTTGTTTAGCGGGTTCCTTGTATTGTTCGCGCAGTCCATCCATATCTAAGCCGGAAAAAGACATATACTGTTCAAGTTTCATTCCTTGACTTTGTAACTGGAGCGAAAGTTCTTGAATCATTTGAGAAATTCTTTCCTCAATCATAACCGGCGGAACGTCAACAGTCATATTTTCAACGGCTTTATCGATAACGGCTTGTTGTTGTTTTTCGACAGCGCGGCGTTCGGCGTTAGCCTCCATATTCTTTTTAATATCGGCTTTAAATTCTGCAAGCGTTTCAAATTTGCTTACTTTTTTAGCAAATTCGTCATTAAGTTCCGGCAATTCTTTATGTTTGATAGAATTAATTTTGCAATGGAAAACTGCGGGCTTGTCCGCTAAATCTTTTGCATGATAATCTTCAGGGAAAGTAACTTTGACATCTTTTTCATCGCCGACTTTCAAGCCTATAAGTTGTTCTTCAAAATCGCCAATGAAACTATGGGAGCCAATTTCCAGCGGGTGATCTTTAGCCTCTCCGCCCTTGAATTTTTCGCCGTCAACAGTTCCAACAAAATCTAAAGTAATAAAATCGCCGTTAGCAACTTTTGCATCGGGAGCATCAATCATATTTGCGTGGTGTCCACGAATATTTTCAATATATTCATCAACTGCGGCATCTGTTACGGGCTCAACAACTTTTTCAACTTTCAAGCCTTTATATTCGCCGAGTTTAACTTCAGGATAATCTGTGAAAGTCAAAGTAAACACAAAATTTTTTCCGTCTTCACAAGTAATGATTTTGTGGCGCATTTGAGTTACGGGGATAATTTTTAAATCTTTAATAATATCGTTTGCAGCTTTTTGAATGAGAATATCGGCGGCCTCATCAAGAATTGCGCCCTTTCCAAAATGTTGTTCGAGAATTTGCGCGGGCGGAACTTTGCCTTTGCGGAATCCAGGAATATTGGCGTGTTCAGAAAGTTGTTTGCAGGCGCGGGTTTTTGCTTTTTCGAGCTCTGCGGCTTCATATTCAACTGTAATTTCACTTTCATAATTGTCTATTTTTTTTATATTGGTTTTCATTGTCAAAATATGACCTCCCGTTTATTCCATTATGCAATACGCCGTAAATCTTAACATAACTATTAAAAAAAAACAAGTTTTTATCTTTTGGAGTTTGCTTGTAAACTTTTTTGATACGACTTTTCCCTAATCCTTAGCCCCTAATCCTTAGCCCTTAATCCTTAGCCCCTAATCCCTAATCCCTAATCCTTAGCCCTTAATCCTTAGCCC
>CALGGV010000131.1 GCA_937915725.1 uncultured Selenomonadales bacterium | reverse complement strand
CGAACTTCCAACAATGCTTACAGCCTTTGAAAGTGACGCCGCGTTTACTTTTGTTGCATTTGGATAATCTGCTAAATCTATTTTACTGCCCGTAAATTTGGTTGACGCCGTTACAACGGAATTTTTAACCGTTATCCCCGCCGGTAAAGTTTCTGTTGGATAAGTACTGGTAGTTTCGTTGCCGCTTGAATCTATCACTGTAATTTTTTTGTCTTTACCATTTTGTAAAGTAACATTGCCGGTTGAAGTTCTCAAAACTACATTTGAACCGGAAATTGAACTGCCTGTGATATAGCCACTTGCAAATTTAATTTTATCTTTGCCCGCCGTGTAATCTTGAATAAAATCGTTGCCGCCGCTGTAAATGTAGACATCATTACCGCCGCCGAGCGAAACAGTATCATTGCCATAACCTCCGTAAATAGTATCGTTACCGTTTCCGCCCTTGAGTGAATTTGCCGCCGAACTTCCAACAATGCTTACAGCCTTTGAAAGTGCAGAGGCGTTTACTTTCGTTGCATTTGGATAATCTGCTAAATCTATTTTACTGCCGGTAAAACTGCTGGACGCCGTTAAAATGGAATTGCTGATAGAAATTCCTGCAGGCAATGTATTGGCGGGAATAGTATCGCCGCTGTCATAAGTGCCTACAATGCTGACAGTAGCATTTGCAATATCTTTAATCAAAACTGAACCGCTGCCGACGCTAACTCTTAAATCGTTGCCACTTCTCAAAGTTTGATATTTGCCGCCGGTAATTTGCAAAGTGCCGTTAAAATTGTAGATAATGTCGTTGCCGTCGCCGTTTGCATATTGGAAAAGGTATTCACCACTGCTGATAGAAATTGTATCGTTGCCAGTTCCGGCATTAATTGTTTGAATACCTCCACTTGTTAAGTCTATAAAATCGTTTCCTGTGCCACCTAGAATTAATGAATTATCATTACCATAAATTTTAATTGTGTCGTTACCTGCTCCGCCGTCAACGGTTGTATTTTCACAAAATTCAATAGAAATTGAGTCGTCGCCATCGCCGCCATAAACTGAATTTCCATTGCCATAAAAAGGCGCGTACCCTGAATACTTTGAACCAGCAGAATTAAGATTCACATAAACAGTATCATTACCCGCACCTGCGTAAATGACATTGTCAAATAAAACTTCCGAGTAGGTATTGTGGTAACTGTAACCGCCACTAAGGACACCGTCGCTGGAAATATAATCATTACCTGCGCCGCCGTAAATTGTTACTGCCGACGCTCTACTTTTTATAGTATCATTTTTATCAGTACCGCTAATCACTGTAGAGTTTGTAAAATTTTTAATTTCTGTTCCCGTATTGGGAATAGTGAAATTACCGCCGCTAATGTTGATATTTTTGTTGGCGGCTCCGTCCAAAGTTATTGCGCCGCTGCCAATGACACTAACTATAAAATCATTGCCGCTTTTCAAAGTGGTATAGTAAGAATTGTCCGTAATTGAAATTTTATTGTTCGGGTTATAGTTGTAAATAACGTCGTTGCCGTCGCCACTGGCGTACATATAATTAAAAGCGTGGCTGTCTTCCATACCATAAACGGTATCGTTGCCTGTTCCTGCATTTATATCTGTAAAATCGCTATTTACTAATCCTGTGCCGAGACTGATTTTATCATTTCCTGCGCCGCCATAGATTGAAACCCAACCAAAAGTATCAATAATAGTATCGTTACCATTGCCGCCGTAAATTGCAACATCACCGCCATAACGATTATAAATGCTGTCGTCACCGTCACCGCCATATATTGTTACACCGTTACCAAGACTGTAAATTGTATCATCGCCACCATTACCATAAATTACATCATAATCATAGCCATTGCGGATGTTGTCGCTTCCATTCGTACCATAATAAGTTTCTGCAAAAAACTGAATGTCAAATTTCAACTTGCTCATAAAAATCTGCCTCCTTAAATAAAACCATTACCGTACTAACTGGAAAAATTATACCCCCCCCACTATAAAATCTGTCAAGGGATATTTTTATTTTTAGTTAAATTTTTATGTTTCAAAAATAAATTAGACAATCGCCTGCGAATTTGATAATATTCTAAAAAATTTAAGTTAAGGAGTGGAAAAGATGAACACACAATCAGTCAAGGGAAAAATTCTAATTTTAGTTATTCCTATCGTAGTAATTGGATTAATGGTAATGAGTGGCGTTATTTTCAAATACGTAAAATCTGCATTTGAAACTCAGATTATTGAAAGTAGTATGAATAACACAAATGAAGTTGGTGACGGCGTTTCAGATTGGTTAGACAAGCGAATGATGGAAACGCACGAAACAGCCTCAACGCCCATTGCAAAAACTGTCAATGCTGAACTTTTAAACCAAAATAATATTTATCGGTTGGAACTTATGAAAAAGCGTTATCCCGGGGTTTATGACAGCGTAAGTTGGGGACCTTTCGACGGCTCCGGCGTTTTGTATGGACAAACTTCAAATGGCTTTAAAGAAATGCAAAATGCTGATAAAGCGTGGTACAAACAAACTATGACAGGGGCGCAAGATTCTTTTATGTCAAGCCCTGTAATTTCACAAGCAACCGGAAAAATTATTGTAAACTCAATCGCACTTGCAAGGAATGACGCCGGGCAGCCTGTGGCAATGGTTTTAGCGGCTATTTATGTTCAATCTGTTATGGATAAAGTTCACGAGTTGAAATTTGGTACAAAAGGTTACAGCCTTTTAGTTTCCAAAGAAGGCGTTTACATTGTCAATCCTGACGAAGAATCCATAATGAAGAAAAAAATTACCGAAGAAGACGATAAATCTTTAGCTGAACTTGGAAATAAAATGTTAAGCGGTGAAAGTGGCGTCTATCATTTCACTGCAAAGAGCGGCGATAATATGATAGCTTTTTACACGCCGATAAAATCAACCGGTTGGGGGATGGCAACGCTTGCTTATGAAGATGAACTTTTTCAACCGGTAAAAAGTATGTTGACGATTATGATTATAATTTCTATTGTACTTTTAGTTTTAATTTCGGGGGGAATTTGGGTAACAGTAAATAAAGTTATGCGTCCACTCGGCGTAATGATGGAAGAAATGAGCCTTTTATCTAAGGGCGATTTTAGAGACAGAGAATCGCGTATTGATTCAAAAGATGAATTGGGAATGTTAGCAAATGCTGTAATGGAAATGCGCCGCGGCGTTTCAAAAGTCATGAAGTCTGTTAATCATTCTGCCGAAAGTTTGGCGGGCAGTGCTGAAGAATTGAACGCTACAACAGAACAATCTTCTTTGGCGGCTAATCAAGTCGCGCAGTCTATCGTTAAAGTTGCTGAAGGTACTAATCAACAACTTGACGCCGTAAACGAAACTACAAATGCTATTGAACAGTTAAACGATTCAATTCAATCAATGGCGTCCGATGCCTCTTCAGCGGCGGCTAAAAGTCTTGAGGCGTCGAATATTGCCCGTGATGGCGAAGTTACACTTAAAAACGCTATTGAACAAATGAAGAAGATTGAGCAAACTTCTCATCAAACTGCAGAATCAGTTATGACTCTTGGTGAAAATTCTCAAAAAATTGGACAGATCGTCAGCACAATTTCCGGTATTGCCGAACAAACAAATTTACTTGCATTGAACGCGGCGATTGAGGCGGCGCGCGCAGGCGAACAAGGGCGCGGCTTTGCCGTTGTTGCTGATGAAGTTAGGAAACTTGCCGAAAGTTCACAAGAGGCGGCGCAACAAATTTCAGATTTAATCAAAGTTACTCAGGAAGATACTCATCAAGCTATTACAGATATGGAGGCGGGCAATGAATCTTTCAAAGTAGGCGCAGAAAATATCGTTTCAGTTGGTGAGGCGTTCAGGAAAATTACTGATATTGTTGAAAAGGTTAGCTCTCAAATGCAAGAAATTTCTCATTCAACACAGGCAATGGCGAATAACGGTAAACAAATTGTTGAAAATGTTCGCACAATCGGTGACGCCAGCAAAACTGCCGCTGAAGAGGCTGAAACTGTCAGCGCGGCTACTGAAGAACAGACTGCATCAGTTCACGAGATTGCCAATGAAAGTGAAAGACTGTCACAAATGGCTAATGAACTTCAACAGGAAGTCCAAAAATTCAAAGTCTAAAATAAAAAATCCCCGCAATTTCACGGGGTTAAGTCGTCCAATGCGGGCGGCTTTTTTTATTGAACAAATTCAAAATGTAAATTTAGGGCGTGATTTTAGCGTAGTAGAAATCAAATTTGTTAAAAATGTTTATTCAGAGATTTTTTATAACGTCAAAACCGGTATTTAAAAATTTTCTACTTGACATTGAAGAATAAATTGTTTAACATACCCTCTATAAATTTGAATTACTATTACGAAAATGCGCCGAGAAATTAGTTAAGGTGCAAAATTCTTTTTTACTTTTTATAAAAATTTTTGTATAATAAAAACATTTGGGAAACGGTTATGGCACCCGCAGGATAATCGATGCTGTAGTATTCTTGTACGGATACTACAGGGGTACAGTCAACCAACCGTACGCGGTGGATTTTTAATCTAACTGCAAGCCCTTGCAAATGTGATGAGTAAGAACATTTGCTTTAAATTATGGTGTAGTTGAAAAGGTGATTCGATAAAGAAAGCCTGCGAATTCATTTGAGTTCGCGGGCTTTTTGGCATCTTAAGGAAGTAGTTTGGATGTTTAATTTTTCAAAAAAATAAACAAGAAATTTTAAATGTGTCGTAGCATACAGGAATTCAAATTGATATTGAAATTAAGGTGCAAACTTTTGCAGGATTGAACAAATCAAAAAAAATCTGTTGTAATTTAACAAAAGGAGTTAGTCAAAATGTATTGGTACAGCAAAAATTTAAAACGAAATATGAATGTGAAAATTTACGGCGTGGGCGGACTGCCAATTTTAGTTTTTCCTACACAAGATGCAATGAGTGATAACTTTGAAAATTTTGGAATGATTGAGACGCTGAAAAATTTTATTGAAAAAGGACAAATTCAGCTTTTCTGCGTTGATACTGTCGATATTGAAACGTGGTCGAATGTTTACGGCGATAAAGAATGGCGGGCGGCGCGTCAAGAAAGTTACTACAATTATATAATTGAGGAAATTTTGCCTTTTATTCATGAAAAAAATTTTTCTAAAAATTTGCCGCTTGTTGCTGGCTGCAGTTTGGGAGGCTTGCACGCGGCGATAGTTTTTTTCCGTCGCCCTGAACTTTTTGGCGGTATGTTGTCACTTTCCGGCGTTTACGATGCAAAATTTTTCTTTGACGGCTGGATAAATTCCACTTTGTATTATAATTCGCCTGTTGATTTTCTTAAAAATATTTCGCTGAATCATCCTTACATTGAAATTTACAATTCGAAAAAAATAATTTTGTGCATAGGGCAAGGACGCTGGGAAGAGGAAGGATGCCGCACAACTTCAATTATGAAAGAAATTTTTGCTGAAAAAAATATTTCGGCGTGGACAGATTTTTGGGGCTTTGATGTGGATCACGATTGGTATTGGTGGAAAAAACAAATTTTATATTTCTTGCCGGAATTTTTGAAGGAGGCGTAGGCAATGAATTTTATTTTTATATCGCCGCAATTTCCTAAGCATTATTGGAATTTTTGCGACAGGTTACACAAAAACGGCGTCAACGTTTTAGGAATTGGCGATACGCCTTTTGACAATCTGCGCGACGAACTCAAAAATTCTTTGACTGAATATTATTTTTTGGAAAATCTTCAAGAATACGAAAAAGTTTTTCAGGCTGTAGCATTTTTTAGTTTCAAGTACGGCAAAATTGATTGGCTTGAATCCAACAACGAATTTTGGCTTGAACAAGATGCAAAATTGCGCACGGATTTTCACATTACTACCGGTGAACAATTTGAAAATATAGGCAGGATTAAAAATAAATCTGCAATGAAAAAATATTACGCGCTGGCAAATGTTCCAACTGCGCGTCTTCACAAAATTACCACGATTGACGCCGCCCAAAATTTTATTTCAGAAGTTGGTTATCCCGTGATAATAAAACCGGATAACGGCGTTGGCGCAACCGATACTTTCAAAATTTCCAATGAAATTGATTTACAAAATTTTTTCGACAATCATACCGGAGTACCGCACGTTATGGAAGAATTCATTACCGGCGATATTTGCTCCTACGACGCAATTTTAAATTCCAACTCCGAGCCACTCCTTGAATCAATGACTGTTTGGCCGCCATCGATTATGGATATTGTCTTGCAAAAATTTGATTTATCGTACTACACAACTGATTTTGCGCCGGAAAAACTTTGTGAAATGGGGCGTGCCACAGTAAAAGCATTCG
>CALGGV010000130.1 GCA_937915725.1 uncultured Selenomonadales bacterium | reverse complement strand
CGTACATTGTGCAAGGAATTTTTCATTTGACAGAGGATAAAAAATGAGCGTAATTGAAATTCACGGTTTGAAAAAAAGTTTTGGTAAATTGGAAGTACTGCGCGACGTCAATTTTTCGGTTGAGGCGGGCGAAAGGATTGTAATAATCGGCGGCTCCGGTTGCGGAAAAAGTGTATTTCTGCGCTGTATTGAACTTTTGGAAATTCCCGACGCCGGCAAAATTTTTATCGACGGGCAAGAAATTACCGCGCCGAATTGCAACCTTGATAAAATTCGTCAATCAATGGGAATGGTTTACCAAAAATTTAATTTGTTTCAGCATATGAACGTTTTGGAAAATCTTTGCATTGCGCCAATAACGCTGTTAAAAATGCCGCGTGAAGTCGCCGAAAAAAACGCAATGGAACTCCTCGCGCAGGTTGGACTTGTATCAAAGGCGAAAGAATATCCCGCAGTTTTATCCGGCGGACAACAACAGCGTATCGCAATTTGTCGAAGTTTAATGATGAATCCAAAAGTAATTCTGTTTGACGAGCCGACAAGCGCGCTTGATCCTACAATGGTCGGCGAAGTTTTGGCGGTTATTCGTATGCTTGCGAAAAAAAATTTAACAATGATAATCGTTACACACGAAATGAATTTTGCGCGGGAAGTTGCCACGAAGATTTTATTTTTTGCTGACGGCGGGATTTACGAGCAGGGAACACCGGAAGAAATTTTTGAAAATCCCAAGCGTGAAAAAACTATCGCCTTTATTCAACGCCAAAAATATTTCCATTACGAAATTTACGACAAAAATTTTGACTTGCCGGAAATGCAGAATAAAATTTTGCTGTTTGCTGAAAAGTACGGTCTCAAGCCGAAATATACTTACCGCTTGCAACTTTGCTGCGAAGAAATTGTTTACGAAATGTTAAACGGCGCGTACAATGACGGCGATAAAATTTCAATCGTGATTGATATAATTTATTCAGAAAAAGACGGCAAATCCGAATTTAAAATTTCGTGCACGGGAAAAAATTACAATCCATTTGAAAATATTACTGAAGAAAATATTGAGGACGAACTCGGCGTAATGATTTTGAAAAATTTAACGCAAGAAATTTCGCACGAATACGCGGGCGGCGTTAATAAAATCAGTTTCAAGCTTTAATTGGAGGCAGAATTTGTGGATAAAAAATTTGGATTTGTAAAATGGTTCGGCGGTTATAATTCCAATACCTGAAGAGAAAATAATTTCGGATTTATTGAAATGCTCGGAGGCGGCGATGTTTATGTACACCGTAAAGATATTTTGCCGCCGCGCACTTCACTTTCAGAAAATAACGCCGTAACTTTCAAAATAAATTCAAAATCTAACGGGAAATTCTACGCAACTGAAGTTTCAGTGTTAAGATACGCGGAAATGAAGGAACATTTGAGCAATTTCTTCAAGCAAAATCTGTATGACGAAAAAATTTTTAAATCATTGGAAGGGAACAGTTCAAAATATTTTTCAATTTGGCAACAAATGCGCGACAGCATTACAGATGAAGACGCGGAAAAATATTCGTGGCTTTTCGACGCCTTACCAAATGAAAGAAAAATTTCCTTGCTGTTAAAACAATATGAAGAAAGTCATACAGTCGAAATTGAGGATAAAATTTTTAGTATTGTTGAAAATTCTTCCGGAAATTTTGAATTGCCGCTTAATTTGGCGTTGAAAGAAAGATTTTGGGAATTTTCCTCCGACGAAAATAAATTTAAAGCTTTTAAACAGTTCGCAGAAAAATTATCTGTAGAAGAACTTACAGTTGTAACAACCAGACTTTTTGAAAGTACAAATTACAGCGGCAAATTGTTACAGTTTCTGCGCGAAAATCCAAAAATTTTGTCTTCGTTGAATTTTAATGATCAACTGAAAATTTTGTTGGTGTATGCTATGTTAAAAAATTCGACACTTGACGCAAATTTATTAAAAATTATCGATTTAAATAATGGCGGACTTCGTGTGAAAATTATCAGCGCGTATCTTAAAGCCAGTCAAGCAAAAAGTAATTTTGAACGTCAAAATTATTTCAGTGAGGCTGAAAATATTTTTAATTCACTGTTCAAACTTGACACAAATAATCTTGAAAATTTCCCAAATTTAAATTTAATTCTTCCAATCTGCGCCAGAAGGGAAACGAAATTTTGTGAGGCGCGGTTATGGCCTACAGCGGAAGATATTAAAAATGATACATTGCCTTACAATAACTGGACACGCGGCTATAATGTCACAATGCGCGGCTATTGCCCAAGATCAAGGGAAGTTTTTGACGATATAAGCAATTCAGCTGAATGTTTAAAACTTTTTCCAAATAAAAATTTGCCGTTGCAAGAATGGTCGTTGTTGGAATTTTTTGAAGTGCTTGATATTCATTCCACAGTTAAAGACGTTCATCCGCGTGAATTTGTTGCAAAACTTTGCGGGGCTTTTAACCGCCTTTATGAACTGCGCGAGCGTATGAAGTGTAGAAATTGCGGAAAATATATGCATTTCGATAAATATTACAGCAAGCTTGAAAATTTGGCGGCTTATATGGCAACTGTTGCTGAGTGCAAAGATTCTAACTGTAAAAATTTTGGCAAGAAAGTTTATTTAAGTCATTGCTGGAATTGTCATCAAATTATTGACAGCCGAGATTGTCCAATTATCGTTACAAAAAACGGCGAATACATAAATACAAAAAAAATTTCGCCTGAAGAAGGCGGATATTATTTGTGCATTCATTGCGGCGCGGGAATAAAAGGCGATATTAACAATTTAGGGAAAATTTGCCCAAAATGCGGCTCAAAAAATATGGAAAAAATTCAAAATCGCGGTTATCGTTACAAATGCAAAAAATGTGGGCACATAATAAATACTCACAAGGATTGAAAATTTATGACAGAAATTTTAGACCGGCTGAGTTTAGCCGACAAATTCGCAGAAAGTGGCGACGCTCCCTCAATGATAGGCGCGGCTAATGAAATTTTGGAAATTAATAAAAATTGCGTCGAAATTTATACAGATTTTTTCTTGTACTTTTGAAAAGTACCAAAAATTTTAAGATACCGGAAGGGATTTTATTTTGACAGAAATTTTAGACTGGCTGAATTTAGCCGACAAATTCGCAGAAAGTGGCGACGTCTTGTCAATGTTTGGTGCGGCTAATGAAATTTTGGAAATTGATAAAAATTGCGCCGAAGGTTACGCGATTATGGCGGAGGCAAATTTATATTTGGGCGAAATTGCAAAGGCTGAAAAATTCTTGCGTGAAACTTTCGCCCTTGATAAAAATAATTTGCGCGGGCGTTTGGTACAGGGCGGGATTTTTGCTGAAAATTTTCAACTGCTTGACGAATTTAAAATTTTGGACGCGGTAATTTCTGACGCAAGAAAAATTGGCGATGAAAAAATTTTATACAAGGCTTTATGTTGGAGCGTCAACGGCTTATACCTTGCCGGAAATGCTAAGGCGGCAGCTGATAATCTGCGCGAGGCGTTAACTTTAACTTCAAATAGCGAACGCGCCGCCGAGCTTTATTCCAAAAGTTTATTTTTCAGAAATTATTTTGAAACAGATTCTGCCGTTATAGAAAATTTCGCTCAAGGCTACAACAATTTTTTTTCAAATATTCAACCCTACACTTATGAAAAATTTTCTGCTCATAAAAAAATTAATATTGGCTATATTTCGCCGGATTTTCGACAGCATGCAGTTGCAAATTTTGTATCGTCTTTGCTAAAATATTTCGACACAAAAAAATTTTCGGTTACTTGTTACCATACCGGCAAAAGTGATTTTGTAACTCAAAAACTTCAAAGTAAAAAAATTTCGTGGCGCAATTTGTACGGTTGCGATTTTCAAACTGCCGCCCAAATTATTCACGCTGATAAAATTGATATTTTGGTTGACTTGTCGGGGCATTCGCAAAATTCCTGCTTGCCAATTCTTGCCTACAAGCCCGCGCCCATTCAAATTACCGCGCTCGGCTACACTGCAACTACCGGCTTAAACGCCGTCGATTATTTTTTGAGCGATAAAATTTGTTCCGCTGATAATTTCACTGAAAAAATTTTGACGCTTGAGGGTTGTCAATTTTGCTTTTCGCCAATTCAAAAATTTCCCGAAGTCAATCACAAAAAAAATAATTTCGTGACTTTCGGCAGTTTTAACAATTTCGCTAAAGTTACCGACGAAGTTTTAATTTGTTGGAAAAAAATTCTTGACGCCGTGCCAAATTCCAAACTTATTATAAAAAATAAAATTTGCAGTGTTGACGACGGCAAAAAAATTTTACTTGACAGGTTACAGAAATTTAATTTCCCCGTTGAAAGAATTGAACTGCGCCCTTACAGCAAGGATTATCTGGAGCAGTACAACGAAATTGATATTGCGCTTGATACTTTTCCCTACAACGGCGGCTTGACAACTTGCGAGGCGTTATTTATGGGCGTGCCGGTTATAACTTTGAAGGGCGATTTTCACGGCTCCAAAATTGGCGCGTCTATTTTGACTGCCGCCGCTTTACCTGAATTTGTCGCGCAGGATTCACAAGACTACATAAAAAAAGCCGTCGAATTTGCCGCCAGTAAATTTTTAGTTTATCATGAAAATCTACGTGAAAAAATTTTAAAATCTGCGCTGATGGACGGCAGAAAATATTTGCTTGAATTGGAAAAAATTTTTTGTGATATTCACAAAGTGAAATGGAACGCCTAAACAATTCAAGACTACATAAAAAAGCCGTCGAATTTGCCGCCGGTAAATTTTTAGTTTATCATAAAAATCTGCGTGAAAAAATTTTAAAATCCGCGCTGATGGACGGCAGGAAATATACAGTTGAAATTGAAAACTTTTTGTCAAAATATGTGGCGAGATGAAATAAATGATTAACTATGGTTTAAAAAACAAAGTGGCTTTAATTACAGGGGCGAATAACCCGCAGGGAATTGGAGCGACAACAGCATTTGCCTTTGTTCGTGAAGGCGCAAAAGTTATTTTAATTTATAAAAAAGTTTTCAGGAACTTTGACAAAAATAAAATTTATAAAAACGGGATAGACAAATATTACGCGGCAAATGCAGGAAACGCAGATATTGTCGAAAACAAACTCAAGGAAATGCACGCAGATTATATAATTTTGGAAAGCGATATTTCCAATGAAGACGCCGTTAAGAAAATTTATTCGGCAGCTATGGAAAGTTACGGCAGAATTGATATTTTGGTGAATAACGCGGCAACAGATGATGAAAACGGCTTTGACACGATAGAAAAAATTACTCAAAATGTGATTGACGATACATTTGCGGTTAATGTTCGCGGCAGCATTTTAATGACGCGGGAATTTGTCAAACACCGCAGTAATTATGGAAGGATTATAAATATTTCGACAGACGCCGCGCAGTTTTTCGCAGGGCAAATTAGCTATGGCGCAAGTAAAGCAACTTTGGAGGCTCTTACTCGCAGTATTGCGCTTGAAGTTGCGAAGTATGGAATTACCGTAAATTGTGTTGCGCCCGGTCCTACTCAAACAGGCTGGATTGATTCTGATTTAGAAAAATCTGTCCTTCCGCTAATCCCAATGGGAAAATTAATTCAGCCGGAAGATATTGCAGAAACTATTTTATTTTTGGCAAGCGAACAAGCAAAAATGATTACAGGACAAGTAATAAAAGTATCAGGCGGGCATTTCCTCTAAAAAATTTTTTGCGATATTTACAAAGTGAAATGGAACGCCTGAACAATTCAAGACGTTCCATTCATAATAAGTTCATTATGTCAAATGGTGCGGATGATGGGAGTTGAACCCATACTCCGTAAGGAACCGGATTCTAAGTCCGGCGCGTCTGCCAATTCCGCCACACCCGCTACTCCTAAGATTTTTCCACAAAATTTTTAATTTTACACCAAAATTATAACTTGCACAATAAAAAAAGTCAATGAAAATGGAGTGATAATTTTGCGTTTTATTGGCGTAATTTTTTTTGTCGCCACAATTTTTTTAGGATTTATTTACAATTTGCCGGAGCCGGAAGGTTTTCCAATTTTGGAATATCACACAATAACAAATAAACCCGACCCCAGTTCAGAAATTTACAACGTACCGCCCGCCGAATTTTCCGCACAGCTTGATTATCTTCAAGAAAACGGTTATACTACAATAACTTTGAATGATTTTATAAAGGCGCGCCGTTACGGTAAAAATTTGCCGGAAAAACCAATTATTTTGACATTTGACGACGGCTACGCGGATAATTATTCTGAAATGTTGCCAATTCTTGAGGCGCACGGTATGACGGCGGTTATTTTCGTCATAACAAATGAAATTGGAAAACACGGCTATTTGACACTTGACCAACTAAAAGATTTACAAAAACGCGGCGTCGAAATTGGTTCACATACTGCAGATCATTTGCCGCTTGTAACTTTGAATGACGAATTGTTGGACAATCAAATTAGAATTTCAAAAATTTTTCTGGAATGGAACGGCTTAGACCCAATCGGCAGTATTTCATATCCAAACGGCGTTTACAGCCCCGAAATTATCGAAAAACTCAAGGCAGAAAATTATTTGGCGGCGGTAACAGGCGAGGCGGGATTAAATACGCTTGAAACAGACCCTTATAAATTAAAGCGCGTCCACATTCGCAAGCCGCGTTTTGGAATTTATGAATTTCGCTGGCGGCTTTTCAAAGCAAATATTTTTGAACGCCTAAAAAATTTGTGAAGGAGTAAAACTTTTGAACTTTGCAAAAAAAATAATTGCGGCGGCGTTGACTTTGTTGACTTCGATAACAACTTCAGCAGTTTTTGCAAAGCCGCTTGAAACTACGATAATGAAACGCCTGCCGGTTGAGGTTACAGATACCGGCGGCACGTTAATTTTTTCTGACAGCCCCGAGTACGTAACGCGCAACGGAATTTTATATACAGATGTTGTAAGTGGAGAGGCGCGGATTTTGTTTTATCACTTGAATAATTCCGGCGTCAAAAAAAAATTTGCGGTTGTAGTTGAAAATGTTGCAGGTACTGAAAATACCATTGAAATTACACGCGGCGGCTTTGCTACGCCGAATGATAATTTTCTTTTAGTCGGTAAAGAAACTCAATTAATGTACATGAAAAAAAATTTTCACGATAAAATTAAACTTGCAAAAAATGAATTTAAACTTTTTCAATCTAAAATGGATAATATCGTAGTGAATCCCGGACATTTGGTTTACGGCGTTTACGATTTCAATACAACGGGGCTTGTGCGCGTTTATGTTTTAATGTACCCTGAAAGAGCAGACCCGCTGAAATTTTTGAAGTACGCCGAAATTTTGCCGAAAGATGAAAATAAATTGCGCGGCACTTTTAAAAATATGAACAGAAATATTAGCCTTAAGCATGACTACGATTCAAGCCGCGACGGCATTGGCTACATTTTAATTTGCGATTCTGTAACAGATTTTTTCAAGCGCGGTATTGATGCAACGGACGGCTCGGAAGTTGTAAATTTTGGAAATTACGGCATCAATTACATTTTAAATTTTAATATGAAATCAAAAACTAAATTTTGTTTAACGCCACTGGGCGGAACTTACGCGGGCGCGGTACGTTTTTATCACGGGAAAAATTCCGGTACAATCCTTACTCCTCAAGGTAAAATTTATTTTGGCGATAAAATTTTTCCGGAAACTGAATCAATGAGGAAGGCGCGTGAAGAAGGAATTTCACTTTGGACTAATCACACGGAATCCAGCGAATTGGGAAGTTTCAGCGGCAGAATTACTTTTGAATATTCGCCGCCGGGCGCGTCAAATTTGCCGGTTAATATTGTTTTAATTCCGGATAATTAAAGGAGTCTAAAATTAGGCAAAAGGCAGTAGGCAAGAGGGATTAGGGATTAGAAATATCGCCAAAATGGGCTAAAATTTCAACGAGAAAGGGCTTTTC
>CALGGV010000129.1 GCA_937915725.1 uncultured Selenomonadales bacterium | reverse complement strand
CCATTAATAGACTTTGTACCACCATCTGCGGCAGTTGAAATAAGTTTACAACAAAATTCTTTTTTGAATCCCTTCAACTTTTTAAAAAATTTATAATATTTTAAGACCGGGCGGAGTTCTCAGCCCATGCATAGATTTTGTACCACCGTCTGCGGCAGTTGAAATAAGTTTAAAAAAAATTCTTTTTGAATTCCTTCAACTTTTTAAAAAATTTTATAATGTTTTAAGACTAGGCGGAGTTTTCAGCCCATTAATAGACTTTGTACCACCATCTGCGGCAGTTGAAATAAGTTTACAACAAAATTCTTTTTTGAATCCCTTCAACTTTTTAAAAAATTTATAATATTTTAAGACCGGGCGGAGTTCTCAGCCCATGCATAGATTTTGTACCACCGTCTGCGGCAGTTGAAATAAGTTTAAAAAAAATTCTTTTTGAATTCCTTCAACTTTTTAAAAAATTTTATAATGTTTTAAGACTAGGCGGAGTTTTCAGCCCATTAATAGACTTTGTACCACCATCTGCGGCAGTTGAAATAAGTTTACAACCAAATTCTTTTTGAATTCCTTCAACTTTTTAAAAAAATTTTTAAAAAAATTTATAATATTTTAAGACCGGGCGGA
This sequence comes from uncultured Selenomonadales bacterium, assembly GCA_937915725.1. Lineage (GTDB taxonomy): Bacteria > Bacillota > Negativicutes > Selenomonadales > Selenomonadaceae > Quinella. The sequence goes on along the minus strand of CALGGV010000129.1, from coordinate 9,233 downwards.
GTTCTCAATCCATGCATAGATTTTGTACCACCGTCTGCGGCAGTTGAAATAAGTTTACAACAAAATTCTTTTTTGAATTCCTTCAACTTTTTTAAAAATTTTATAATATTTTAAGACTAGGTGGAGTTCTCAGCTCATGCATAGACTTTGTACCCCAATCTGCGGCAGTTGAAATAAGTTTAAAACAAAATTCTTTTTGAATCCCTTCAACTTTTTAAAAAATTTATAATATTTTAAGACCGGGCGGAGTTCTCAGCCCATGCATAGATTTTGTACCACCGTCTGCGGCAGTTGAAATAAGTTTACATTTCCATAAACTAATACGATTTACATTGCCGTTGCTGTCAAAATTTTCAATATAACCCGTGACGCCCTTAAAATTAATTGCCATATGTAAATTTACATTGAACATTGGAAGTTGTGTATCTTGTTGTGCGTAGCCGGAATAGCAGGTATTCATAAAAACATAATTATAGGGACCACATTGTAATTTTCCTTGCCTTGACCAATACGCCAATGATTCTGAAACTGCTTGCGCGTAATCGTAACGGTATCTGTTGTGCATTATAATCCCATAGCCTTTTCTATCGTAAAATCCATGACAAATTACCACAAGGCATTTGTTATCACCATTGGCAAAATAATAAACGCTGTGATCCCATTCGCCATTAGGATTTACGCAATTCACAAGCCTTTTACAGGCAAAATCAAAAACTTTTTCCCAATCGTACTCTTCGGCAGAAACATTTTTTCCGGTAACAAAAAATAAAATAATCAACAACGCAACTGATAATTTTTTTAACATTGCGATTCACCTCCGAAGGTTACAGCAAATTTAAATTTTGAAAAATATTCTACAGTCTAAATTTTTATCCTTCAAAAAAAGTGCACCAAATATTAAAGTTTCATTAAAAATATTTATAAAAAAATAAGAGCTGAAAAAATTTCCAGCTCTTAAAAAGGTCCGCGCTTATTCATAATTTCAAACGCCGCCTCAAGAATTTTTCTGCCGATAGGAACTGCAGATTGTGAGCCGAAACCGCCTTGTTCAACAACAACCGCTACACTTACGCAGGGATTGTCAAAAGGCGCGTACGCCACAAACCAGCCGTGATCTCTGCCTTGCGAATTTTCGGCAGTTCCCGTTTTTCCGGCGATTGGATAAGGAAAACCCCTAAAACTGCTCGCCGCCGTCCCTGTAACCGTAACCTCACGCAAACCATCTTGTACAAGTTTTATTACGTACGGATCAACGCCCATTTCTGTTAAATCGCTCAAAAGTTCCGGCTGAAATTCTCTGATTAATTCGCCGTCCTGCGTTACCATTTGCTTTACAAGGTGCGGCTTAAATCTTTTGCCGTTCGCCGCAATTTCGCCCGTAAACATTGCATCTTGCAAAGGCGTTACCAAATTAAATCCTTGCCCTATTGCCGCGTCCATAATTTCTGATAAATAAAATTCTTCGCCGTAAACTTCCATTTTGTATTCTTTCCAATCTGCAATTCCCGGCGATTCATACGGTAAATCAATTCCTGTAATTTTGCCAAGCCCAAACATTTGAGCATAACTTTCTAACCTGTCAGCTCCAAGCCGGTTGCCCATTTCGTAAAAATAAACGTTGTCAGAATGTGCAAGTGCATCATGAAAATTCAACCAACCTAACGCCTCGCCGCTTGCATTTCCTTTCGGTACAAGCCAATGTGTACCGCTGTCAAAAATTTGCTCGTCCGGCGTAACAACTCCGGCGGCAAGCGCGGCAGTTCCCGTTACAATTTTAAAAGTGGAGCCCGGCGGATATTCGCCGGTAATAGTTTTATTGTCCATTGGGTGGTAAGGATTTTCGTTAATTGCGTTCCAATCTTTTGTGGAAATTCCGTGCGCAAATAAATTTGGATCAAAGGCAGGGCGTGAAACCATCGCCAAAACTTCGCCGTTTTGAGGATTTAAAACAACGGCGGCGGCGGCATTCGCTCCAATTTCTTTTAAAATTTCATCAACGGCATTTTCAGTGGCAACTTGTAAATCCCTGTCAATCGTCAAAATTAAATCGTAACCGGGCGTTGGCTCTTTCTTGCCCAAAATTTGCACGGGCTTACCATTGACATCAACTTCAACTTGTTCGCCGCCATTGACGCCGCGTATCTCTTTATCGTAAACGCGCTCCAGCCCAAATTGTCCTACAATATCGCCCGGCTTGTAACCTAAATCTTTTTTCTGTTCAAGTTCATAATCTGAAATTTCGCTGACATAGCCAAAAGTATGTGCGCCTTCCTGCTTTAAAATATAATTTCTAATCGGCTGAACTTCGATAATTACGCCACGATAATTATATTTTTGTTCCTCAATAATCGAAACAATATCCGGCGTTACGTCCTGTTTAATTTTAATAGGATCAAAACTGTAATGAATGTCAATCCTGCGCTGAATTTCTTCAATCGGAACATCTAATAATCTTGAAACGCGTTCAATAACTTCAGGAGAAATTGGCTCGGTTAAAGGCAAAAGTGAAACTGTAAAGCCCGGGCGATTTGTAACTAAAAGTTGCCTGTTGCGGTCGTAAAATGTACCACGCGGCGCAATAGTTGGAATTATTCTGATTCTGTTACCGTCAGCAAGCCCCGCGTAATATTCGCCGTCATAAAGTTGCAGATATGCTACACGTGAAATTAAAATCGCAATTACCAAAATAAATGCTACGCTTAAAAAATTTAATCGCCCTATATATTCGTCATCTTTCTTTGTACCTTCAAGCATTTAAAATCTCCCTCCGGTCGATTTTAGGAGTCCGAAAATAAAAACTAAAAATTTTTTCGCTAGAGTATGTTAACAAATGGAGGATTAAAAGGCGCGTTAGACGCCCGCCGCACTCCGTTTTTGCTTGGGACTTTAAGACTAAGAAAACGTGAGAAAACGCGGCTGGAATTTTAACTTATACCACGTTAAACGCGAAAAACACAGGCGGGCGTCGATTCTTTCTTTGCTAGGCGTTTCTTTCTTCTAAAGAAAGAAATGCCGACTTGTTAAGTCTTAAAAATTAAAAAAATCCCAGCTACTAAAATCTAGCCATGACGTTTTGAGAATTTGTCAAAATCGTAAACAAGTTTATGAACAAGCCACGAAAAAGCCACTTGATAAAGAATCAGCGGCTGTAAAATCGTTTGAATCATTTGCAGAAAATCAATTTTGTAACCAATGAGAAAAAGCAAGGAAGTTACAATAAAAAAATACATTGTGGCGGCAAGCGGCGCACTCAAGACCGGAAAAAGTAATTGTTCTTTAAAAATCCTGTCCGAAAATTTGCCGAAAAATCCGCCAATCAACATATAACTAAAAATCGAACAGCCAAAATAACTGCCCGTTGTAAAATCCTGCAAAATTCCCGTTATAAGTCCCATTAAAACGCCGTGTCGGTAGCCGTGAACAAATGCAGTTGAAACCGTCAATAGCAACATTAAATTTACGCTGACGCCGTTATAACCAATATACGGCAAAAGGGAAGTCTGCGCGGCGTACATTAAAATAATTAAAATTGCCCATGCAAAAATTATATTCCATTTCAATTCGCCGTACCTCCGCCGGATTGTCTAACCTGTTCAAGTTGTAAAATTTGCGCCTGTTTAACTCTGTCTCTAACTTCCTGCTGAATTATTTTTGCGTGTTCAAGTTGTTTTGCAACTTCTTCAGCGTCAATTTCACTGCCGGCAGATTGAATTACCGGCGGCAACGGCTCCGGCGGCGGTTCTCTAGATTCTACAATTACTGCAACATCTTCCAATTTTTCAAAATTTACCGTCGTTGCAACTATACCATGTTTCAAAAGTCCGCCTTCGTCGTTATGAATTTCCTTAATCTTTCCAACAACAATCCCTTTTGGATAAACGCCGCCAAATCCTGAAGTTACAATCATATCTTCAACTTGCACATCAGCATCTTTTGGAATATTTACCATTTTTGGCGCGTTTGGATTATTAATATCGCCTTCGACAATTCCTGCAACGCGAGATTCAGGGCGTTGAATCAGTGTACCAACTGACGAGCGCGGATCTAAAATCAGCTGAACTTTTGAAGTATTCAAGCCCGCCTCAATAACATGTCCGACAAGCCCCAATTCAGTAACTACAGCCATATTATCTGCCACGCCGTCCAAAGTTCCACGATTTATCGTAACAACGCTTGACCACGTTACAGAATCACGCCCGACAATACTTGCCGCTATTAAATCAAATTGAGTTGCATTTTGTTTGTAACCTAAAAGCGCGCGCAGTCTTTGATTTTCTGAAAGTGCCTCTGATGCATTAAGATTTTCGGCGCGTAATTTTTCGACTTCTGCGCGAAGTTGTGTAGTTTCTTCCTGCAGATTTTCCATTTCTTCTACGCTGTCTTTAAAGTCAGAAAAACCTCCGCCTAACCATGAAAAACTTTTTTGGAAGGGCGAAAGAAAAAACATCATAGTTTTACCGGCAGCAGGAACTTGCATTCCGGTTTTTGCAACAATAAAAATCGAACAAAACACAAACGCAAGTATAAAAATAATTGCGGCGGTTTTGTTTTGAGCTTGTTTGTTTTTTTTTCGACGCGGTTTCATTTCGATTTTTTAGAAGTCATCACGACACGTTTTAACAAATTTAAATCTTCGAGAGAACGTCCCGTGCCTTCACCAACACAACTTAAAGGATCATCAGCAATAATTACCGGCATACCGGTTTCTTTTGCAATTAAAGTATCAATATTTGCCAAAAGTGCGCCGCCGCCGGTCATCATAATTCCATGATCCATAACATCTGCGGCAAGTTCCGGCGGAGTCCTTTCAAGCGTAGTTTTAACAGCCTCAACAATTTTTTCTATTGGGTCTGCAAGCGCGTCCCTAATTTCTGTAGCTTTTACTGTTAAATTTTTCGGCAAGCCGCTAACTAAATCACGCCCGCGAATTTCTAAATCTTTTTCAGATTTTGGAGTAATCATCGCAGAGCCGATTTTAATTTTTATTTCTTCAGCGGTACGTTCACCAATCATTAAATTGTAAAGTTTTTTTATGTATTGAACAATCGCAGAATCCATTTCATCGCCGCCAATACGAATTGAAAGACTTGTAACAATTCCGCCCAAAGAAATTACTGCAATTTCAGTTGTACCGCCGCCAATATCGACTACCATATTTCCTGTAGCCTCTTCAACGGGTAAGCCTGCGCCAATAGCCGCCGCCATTGGTTCTTCAATCAAATAAGCCTCACGCGCGCCGGCTTGTTGTGCCGCGTCGATAACTGCGCGTTTCTCAACTTCTGTAACGCCGGAAGGAACGCCAACTACTACACGCGGGCGAATAAAATTTGTCCGGCTGTTCATTGCTTTTCTTATGAAATATTTCAACATACTTTGTGTAACATCAAAATCAGCAATAACGCCATCTTTCATCGGACGAATTGCAACTATATTTCCGGGCGTGCGCCCTATCATCTTTTTTGCCTCGTCACCTACTGCCAAAACATCGCCTGTATCTCTTTCTATAGCAACGACTGAAGGTTCGCGCAGGACAATTCCTTTTCCTTTGACGTGAACAAGCGTATTAGCAGTGCCCAAATCAATGCCCATATCACGAGAGCCGCCAAATAATCCAAACATCTAAGTAATTTCTCCCTTCATAAAAAACAACGCCTAATTTCGGCTAGGGTATTTTAACAACATTTATTAATCTTTGCAATATAATTTTTGAGAGCCGCTTTTTTAAGTCAATTTTTTTAATTTTTAGTTTATAAATATACTTTTAGAAAAAATAAACTACAAGAAAGAATCTTCCGCCCTGCAGACAAAAACGAAGTGCGGCGGGCGGCTTTTTATTTTCTCTATTTTATACTATTAACTCCTTTAATATTGACATAAATAAAATTTTCTATTAAAATACCCAAATATTTAATGCGCTCGTAGTCCAGTGGATAGAACGTTAGCCTCCGGAGCTGAAAGCGGCAGTTCGATTCTGCCCGAGCGCCCCATTTTTTTTGTTACACACTTTTTTCACGTGAAACATTGCCGTGAAACATTTAAACTCCCACCACAAATTTTGCGGCAGGAGCTTTTTTACTTTGTGATTTTTTTTCCGCCTAAAAATTTTGGTTTCCAATATGAATCATCAAGAGAATCAATCCTAACACCACGACTTGAGGAAGTATGCAAAAATTTTCTGTCACCAACATAAAAACCACAATGAGATGCGCCTTCAAGATAAGTTGAGAAAAATACTAAATCCCCTACTGAAAGTTGAGAAACTTTGACAGGTTCCCCCAACAAATATTGTTCGTCTGCAAGGCGCGGAATATTTATCCCGTACATTTTAAAAACATATTGCAAAAATCCGGAACAATCAAAACCTGAAGGAGTTGTGCCGCCAAAAACATATGGTACGCCCATAAAAGTTTTCGCAAGTTCAACTATTTCTACGCCGTCTTGTTCAGTTATAAAAGGTTCGCCATAAGGTGCTGAATTGCCGTTTGTCGTAGGATTTTTTTTCGTAGTGTTAATTTTTGAAATTTTTGATTCAGAAGGAATTGTAATTTTTAAATCGGAAAGACTGCGCCCTTTGACGGGCTTGGCTTTTTTCAAGGCGCGCCACGTTGCATTTGTTACAACGCCCGTTACTGTAATTTTGTTGTCGCGTTGAAAAGCCTCTACGGCTCGTTCAGTTTCGTCGCCAAATTCGCCGTCTAATTCGGTTATATCGTAGCCGATAATGTACAATTTTTTTTGTAAAGTCAAAACGTCTTTGCCGGTATCATTTTTTTCAAGTAAAGGAGAGGCAAGAGCCGTCGCAGAAAAGAAGGTCGCAAGCATAAAAATCACAACGAAATTAAAATTTCTCATTGCAAGTGACCCTCCGATATTTCAAATAAATCTGAAGGAAAATTTTTGATTAGGTTTAATATAATCCGCCAAAAAAATTTCTTCGTCAATAATTCGTGCTACAACATTAACCCTTTCATCGGCAGGAAGAATATTTTCTACAATTTGAATTTCGCCGGCGTAACGCCCGAAATTTTTGTTGTCTATGGTAATATCGCCAAAATTTCTTTCAACAGAAAAATTTTCCGGCTCAATATTTCCGCCAATTTGCTTTAAAAATTTTCTTCCTTCAACTGCGCGAATTACAGATTTTGAAATATCAGGTCGCCGCGTAAAAGTATTTTTTAAAAGTTCAATCGAAGTTAAATCGTCCGTCAAAAGTTTTGCAGATATAACAACTTCATTTTCTTTAGCACTTGCAACGGCGATAATTTCTTCTTCAGTAGGTAAACCGTCGCCAATAATTATAAAATCCGCGCCGAGTGCTGTCAAAAATCTAACTGATAAATCTGTTGAAAAATTCCTGCAGTCTTCCAAAGTTGGCAGACCTTCAAAAAGTGGAGCGCGTTTTTTGCCTTCAAAAGTTGGAACGAACGCGCCAACATTTATGCCGAAATCGTGTAACATTTTGTTTTGGTTTATAAAAAAATAAGTGTCCAGTCCCGTCTGAACGTGTGGATAAAAATTATGCAACGCAGATATATTTGAAAAATTTGCGTTAAGATTTAAAAGAATGGTTAAAAATTCATTCGTGACAGTTGAGGCGTTGAGTTGAATTTTGCTTGTTTTGCTAAGTTCAACAATTTCTTCAACAGAAAAACCATCATCAAGCCTCAAAGTCAAGCCGCTGACGTTAAACTCTTCGATATTGTCGGGATTTACATCAAGTATAATTTCAAAATCATTTGTGGCGGCGGCTGTTATAATTTCGGCAAATTCATTAAAAAAATTTTCGCCGTCCGCGTTAGATTCGGGAATATGCGTAGAAGTAAAAAGGCGTTTCATTCCAACTTTGGCTGCAAATTTTATCAGATTGATATTTTCTTTTTGCTTGTAGCCCAAGCCGGCGTATACAGATATTCCATTTTCCATTTTTACACCTCCTTTGCTGAAATTTTTATAAATTAATCCGCACTTTCTGGCGTGTTGGTGGTTAAGTGCGTCAACGGCTTCCGTTTTAAGGATTAGGGAGAGCAATGCTCCTACTCGTCGCATTGCAAGGGCTAAGGAAAAAAATCCCTAGATTATGTTTACAAATGTAATATTTGAAGTAGCATATGACGCCCGCCGCACTTCGTTTTTGCTTGTGATTTTAAGACTAAGAAAACGTGAGAAAACGCGGCTGGAACTTTGAACTACTTTTGGCTTGACGCGAAAAACACAGGCGGGCGTCGATTCTTTCTTTGCTAGGCGTTTCTTTCTTCTAAAGAAAGAAATGCCGACTTGTTCAATCTTAAAACTTTGTAAACAAATCCTAGTCCTTAGTCCTTAGCCCTTATAAAATCAATGGCAAGTTTAGCGCGTCCGTCAAATTTTTTTAGAGTTTCAACGGCTGTATTTTCGTCGCAACCTGTAGCCGCAATAACAATTCTTTTGGCGCGGTCGCGCAGTTTTTCGTTTGTTGCATGAACGTCAACCATTAAATTTCCATACACTTTGCCGAGTTTAATCATTGCGCCGGTTGTCAGCATATTTAAAATCATTTTTGTTGCAGTGCCGGCTTTCATTCTAGTGGAGCCGGTTATAATTTCTGCGCCGGTTACGGGCGTAATTTCAATGTCAACAATTTTTGCAAGCACGGAATTTTCGACGCAAGAAACGCCGATAGTTGCCGCGCCAATTTTTTTTGCATATTCAACGCCGCTTAAAACGTAGGGAGTACGCCCGGAGGCGGCAATTCCTACCAAAATATCTGCCGCGCTAAAATTCTTTTCTTGAAGATTTTCGACAGCCAAATTTTTATCATCTTCCGCGCCCTCAACGGCGTTTGTTAAGGCGTAATTTCCACCGGCAATAATTCCTTGTACCATTTCAGAATTAACGCCGAAAGTTGGCGGGCATTCTGACGCATCAAGAACGCCCAAACGTCCGGAAGTTCCCGCTCCAATATAAAAAAGCCGCCCACCGTTTGAAATTTTTTCAGCAATTAAATCAACGGCAAGTGCAATTTGCGGCAAAACTTTTTCAACTGCCGCCGCAACTTTTTTATCTTCAGCATTGATAATTTTAACCATTTCAAGTGTTGAAACTTTATCAATATTTGCGGACGCCGCATTTCTTTTTTCGGTTGTCAGGTTAGCAAAATTCATTTTTGTACCTCAAAAACTTTCTCAACTGCCGCCGCAATTTTTTTATCTTCAGCATTGATAATTTTAACCATTTCAAGTGTTGAAACTTTATCA
>CALGGV010000128.1 GCA_937915725.1 uncultured Selenomonadales bacterium | reverse complement strand
ATCTGAATTGATAGTTGAAGGAAAAGCAGACCAGAGCATAAAGTTCAATGGGATTCCTTTTTTCAATGGGAGTGTTATTGTAATGTTGGCGGAGTTTTAAAAATCCTTCGTCGTCATGCATATTCAGTTGCCAATTTTCAATAACTGAATCAATAGCATTGAGTAAAGAATCGCTGTCCATTTGTTGAAAAGTTTTGTAAATTCCAATGACAAAGTAATTTATGTCATTGGCGTAGATTTTGTTTGCGGTGACGTTAGTGCAGACATCACATCCGCCCGCAAATAAATCGTACATGATATTGATATTTTGCGGAAAAAAATTTTGTGATGGCAGGGAGCATTTTAAATTTGCCGCCAATGTAATTAAGTGGAGATTTACTGTAAGTCATTCTAAAACGCCTCTAGAAGGCTCTAGGATTCAATTTAAGGCACGTTTAACGATCGGTAAGACCTTTTTCCTATGAATGAAAATTAAACGCTCTACGTGGCGTATAACGCCCAATTTGGGCTTATTGAATTTTTTCAAAGAAATAAAGTTATTCAGTTACTCTACGCGATTTAGTTCCGACATTGTTATAGCGTCGATAATCTATGTCTTGACAATGAAAAGTTTTTTTGACAGCGAACTCCAAGCAAATTTTTGAAAGTTGTTCTTTTGAAAGCAACCCTTCGCTGTTATAGCTGATGACAACATAGCGGACATTTGCATTTTGAATCATACGGCGAAAAGCGGATACAACTGAACTTTTTGAGCCAAAATCAGATTTTTGATTTTCATAATTTCGCATGCCGATTATGCTATGAATTTCAGGATAGTCATATCGAGCTATAGTCTCCAAAATGTGATAGTTCGGTAGATATTGACGGTGTAGACTCAATTCTTGCGGGTGGCGCGCTCGTTATGGAATTGAAAAAAATCTACGACTTGACTTTAAAACTTAAAGACGCTGCAATAACTACAAGAAATTGGTGGCAAAATGGAGCTGCAAGCCAGACAGCGCGTCAAGGCACTACTTTACCTAATAGAACGACTGCAGGTGGTATCGCTAGTTCAGTAAATTCAATGACAGTTCATGCCGGAAATGTTGTAGTAAATGGAAGAACTGTAAATCAATCCGGTAGTACAGCAGGTCAATCAAATAGAAACGGCGCAGCAACAAGTGGAACAACAGCACGGAGTGGCACAAATTCTCCGAGGCCAACTGCACCTTCGACTTTAAGCAAAGTTGGTGGCTCATTAAAAATAGGTGGTGGTATGGCGGCTTTAACTGCTTTATTTGCTGCGGCTGATATTTATACAACTCGTTCTGCAAATGAAACACGAATAAGCGAAACTCAAGCGGCTTATGACCAAGCTAGAGCCGAATATAGTACAATATCAACAGATTCAGAGCGCGTACAAGAATTGCCACAAGCTACACAAAAACTACAGCAAGCAACATCAGATTTGCGAACTGCTCAAAAAGAAATTATTCAGCGTAACAATGAATCGTTTTTTGGAGCAGTTGCGGGAGCGTCAGTTGGGGCAGATTTAGGCGAAGAAATCAGCAAAAATTTTGATTATGATGTTTTAGGTTGGCTGACCGGTAAAAATGATAGAACGGCACCTACTGAAAAAACCGTTCCACAAGCTGATTGGTTAACAGATAGTGGTAAAAATTACAGTGAACTATCAACTAATGAAAAAATTATGTATCGTCAACAGGAATCAGAGACTGAACGTATCCGAAGAGAATCTGCCGAAAGTGTTGTACAGCAACAAGTTAAACAACAAAAGCATGATGAAAATATGCAAATGTGGCAAAGTGGAGAATTTGGCGACAGCGCACTTTCAAGTATTTCAAAAGATGATATTAATGCTACTATCGAACAAAATCGACATGACAAAGAAAGAAAACGCACTAGCTTTAATCAGCCACTTGCCGGAGTTAAGAATCTGCGCGTGAAAATTTTAAAGCTACAGTTAAAAATGGTATAGACACGGTTAAATCATTTTTTGGTTTTGGTGATAAATCAAATCAATCTGCGCCGGAAAATGTAGCAACTCTCGCAAATGCTGGAATAAATGGACAAAATTTACAAAATACTATGACGGTTGGAAAAAATGTAGCAACTTTAGGGACTCTCGTAGTTATGAATGAAACTAATTTGCCTGATATTAATATATCTGAATGGCTAAATTGCAAGTATTGAAATACCGAATATTTCACAAATGCTACCTGATTTTTCAGCTATTTCAGCACCAGCGTCTGAAACGTTTAGTGCCATTACAAATTTTGCGAGTGAAGGCTGGGCAAGTATTCAAGCCGAATGGAATCAGTTACCCGGATTTTTTGAAGGTATTTGGGCTGGTGTCGGCGGTGTAGCAAGTGCGGCAGGTTCTGTTATTGCAAGCGGTATAAATAGTGCAATAGGCGCAATTCAATCAGCGTGGGAAGGATTAAGCAGCTGGTTATCTGCAAAAATTTCTTCTTTATCAAGTATGGCGTCAAGTGCTGTAAGTGCGGTTACAAGTTTTGTTGACGGCGAAATTATTGATTTACCAAGCGGCACAAGAATTTATCCTCATGCTACTACAATGAAAATGTTACAGCGAGATATTTCAAACGGCGAATTTGACGGAATGGGAAATTATTTTTCAAGCATTTCAAATACTGGATTTACTGAACTTTCAAATACAAGTTTTCCAATTTTACCGCAAACTGAATTGTCTACATTTCCGCAAGCAATTTCTTTCGATGATATGATAGGTAACACAGGTGCGACTTGTTCAGTAGTGAAAAGCTACTGCGCGTAAAGCGAACTGATTATCCGAAGGGTGGAATGAAGGAGCAACGCCCCGAAACGCCCTCTTTGATACTCCGAATGGCGGCAACGTCATAAGCTCG
>CALGGV010000127.1 GCA_937915725.1 uncultured Selenomonadales bacterium | reverse complement strand
TTCCTTTTTGGCAAATTCGATAAAAGCCTCTGCAATGCCGTCAGCAGTTAAGCCGTCGTGATTAAATAAATCGTGGTCAACAATCAAATGATTGTGCTTGTCGCGCAGGAGTGAACCGTCGGCAGTGGTAACATAAATTTTTTCGCCGGAATTATCTTTAGAAGGTTTCTGCATAGTGGCAAAGAAAATAGGGTAGTCATCACGGCGCGGGCAAATTTTATCGTCCCATTTTTGGACAAAAAGCACACTGGTTTTAGTGCCGGTGTGAGGTTTAAAAACATTTCCATGCAAGCCGACAACCGCCAAAATTCGGCAGCGTTCGGCGATAAAATCACGAATATATTTATCACTGGAATTGTTAAAGCGACCTTGCGGCAAAACAATAGCCATTCTGCCGCCGGGCTTAAGGAATTGCAAATTGCGTTCAATGAAAAGTACATCACGGCTCATTTTTGTTTGATACTTGCCGTCAGATTTTTTGGAGAGTTCATATTTGTGCAAAATACGAGTTTCTTTAATATCACCGGCAAAAGGCGGATTCGCCATCAGAATATCAAAATTAAAATTGCGGAAATTATTATCTGCGCGGAGCTTGCGAAGTTTCGCCCAGCCTTCCATGTAAATATCTTTCCAATCTTCGTCCTTTTCGTAGCGTTCATACCAGCGTTCGTAGTCGATAGTATTCAGCCAAAGTACATTAGTTTTGCCGTCGCCTGCGATAAGGTTTAAGGTACGCGCCACGCGCACGGCTTTTTCGTCAAAGTCAATAGCGAAAATATTATTTTGAACATATTCGGCGAATTTCGGCGGCTTATTTTCGGCGGTAAAAAGTTCGCTGTCTCCGTAATTTTTCCAGACGTGAAAAATAGTATGTACAGGAAAACCGCAACTACCGGCGGCAGTGTCAATCATAGTTTCATTTTCTTTGGGATTGAGCATTTTAACGCACATATCAATAACATAGCGCGGCGTGAAATATTGCCCTTTTTCGCCTTTTTGAGACTTGCCCATAAGATATTCAAAGGCGTCGTCGATAACGTCAAGGTTAGAATTGAAAAGTTTGACATTCTGCAAAGACGAAATGCAAATTGCCAAGTGCGAAGGCGACAATTTTAATTTATTGTCATTGTCGAAAATGCCTCCCCATTTACCTTGAGCCTTGTCGAAAATTTTTTGAATAGTTTCTTTTAATTCGGCGTCAGTTTCGCCGTAATTTCTGAACTCTAAAAAACGCGCCCTATTATTCGCGCTCATTTTTTCGTCGTAGAGTTTTATATAAATCAGCTTGAAAATTTCCTCAAAAACATCAACGCCCGCGTTTGCCAAAACTTCGTCTTCCATTTCAAGGATTAAATCTTTGAGTGATTTATTTTCCTTAGCAAGTTTATCTTCCTGGATAAGTTTTTGAATAGTCCAGCGTTCAGTTAAAATATCTTTGAGTTTTTGCGCGGCGTTTGGTATGTTGGGAATATCTTCAAAATAATTTGGATCTTTGCGGTGGTAGAAAGAAATTTTATCGCCGTTCGTCCAAACGCCCATAGTTGCGCCGGTAGCGTTGCAGTAACTGCGAAGTTGTTCCTTGCCGTCTTTTAGGTTAGGGCGTTTAACTTCGACAATAATATATACGACTGTCGGGCGGTCTTTTTCCATAACTGCAATATCGGCGCGTTTGACTTCCGTCCCAAAATTTACACCGCGTTCAACTTGAATTTGAAATTTCGGGTAGCCGTAAGTATGAATTAATTTGTAAATAAAAAGTTGCCGGATAACTTCCTCCGGCTTGATTTGAATTTCTTTGTCGCGTATCAAACATTTCATAAAATATTTGCCGTTAGATTTTTTGTAAATTTCTTTTTCAATGGCGGCAATTTCAGTTGGTGTAAATTGTGAAAGTTTGTACGCAGAATCTTTTAGAATTTGTTCAATCATTGGAAAACCTCAATAAATATTTTTGCCGCTGAAAATTTCAATCATTTCACGGCGTAAGTTGGAAGAAATTTCAAGGCGAGTTTTCGGCGGTATTTCGTAACTGTCGGTATTGAAAAGATAATTCTGCAAGTCCATTTCTTTAATCAGCATTCGCGTATGAAACAAATTTGCTTGATACATATTAATATCAACGGCGTCATAAGAATCTAAAATTTCTGCGCTGATAAATTCCTGTATTGAAGTCATTTCACTGTCCATAAAAATTTTTTTGCCGGATAAATCCCGCGTAAAGCCGCGCACTCTATAATCCATTGTAATAATATCAGAATCGAAACTTCCAATTAAAAAATCCAGCGTATGCAACGGCGTAATTTCTCCGCAAGTTGAAACGTCAATATCAACGCGAAAAGTTGCAATGCTTGTTTCGGGATGAAATTC
>CALGGV010000126.1 GCA_937915725.1 uncultured Selenomonadales bacterium | reverse complement strand
CGAGGCTCCATTTTCTGCAAGACTTCCGCAATATGGCAAAATTGGCGATGCAGATAAAATCGGTGTAGGATTAGGCGTTTTGACGGCGGCGGGCGTTGGTGCGCACGCTGTGGCTAGTATTATTCAGCGTAACAGCAGGGATAACTTGCTTGAAGAGGAAGATCATAAGGACTAAGGATTAAGGACTAAGGGCTAAGGATATGAAGAATTATAAAGAACTGCCCTTTTGGCAAAAATCTATGGAGTTAGCCTCTGAAATTTATAAATTAGTAAAACTTTTGCCTAAAGAAGAAACTTACGCACTTTCAGACCAAATGAGGCGAGCCGTTGTTTCAATACCTTCAAATATTGCTGAAGGACAAGGACGCGATTCGACGAAGGAATATATTTACTTTTTAAATATTGCGCGCGGTTCTTGTTTTGAATTGGAAACTCAACTTAGTATTTGTATGAATATTGGATATTTTACTAGTGATAATACTGTAACTGCTTTTGAATTATTAATGGAAATTGGCAAAATGTTGACTTCAGCTATAAATAAATTAAAATCAAAATAAGTGCTAAGTCATAAGGACAAGGAAAAAATCCTTAATCCTTAGTCCTTAACCCTTAGCCCTTAAAAAGGAGCGAATTTAAAAAATGGCACACGTAGTTGTAGATCCCATTACAAGGATCGAAGGACATCTGCGCGTAGAAATTGAAGTAAATCCACAAGGACAGGTAACAGACGCAATATCAAGCGGTACGGCGTGGCGCGGACTTGAACTTATAATGAAAGACAGAGACCCCCGCGACGCGTGGGCGTATATTCAGAGAGTTTGCGGCGTTTGTACGACGGCTCATGCATTGGCGTCTGTTCGCGCAGTTGAGGACGCACTCGGTATTTCAATTCCTACAAACGCAAATTACATTAGAAATATTATGGCGGCAACTTTGACTGTACAAGATCACATTGTACATTTTTACCACTTGCACGCGCTGGACTGGGTAAGCCCTGTTGAGGCGTTAGCGGCAGACCCCGTAAAAACTGCCGAATTGCAAACTGCACTTTTGAACGCTTACAGGTTGCCTTTCAGAATCCCTGAAGAAATTTCGACTGAGGCTTATCCGCACGATTTCCCCGCGGCAACCCCGCAATATTTCGCCGCGTTTCAAGCTAAAGTTAAAGCGATTGTTGACAGCGGGCAATTAGGAATTTTCGCCGCGCAATGGTGGGATCATCCCGATTATAAAATTTTACCGCCGGAAGTTCATCTTTTGGCAGTTGCACATTATCTTGAAATGTTGGACAAACAGCGGGAAATTGTTACTCCGCACGTTGTATTTGGCGGAAAAAATCCTCACCCGCATTACGTAGTTGGCGGCGTTCCCTGCGCAATTTCACTTACTGACGGCAACGCGCCTGTTAATACTGCGCGACTTGCGATTGTTGACAGGGCGATTAATTTTGGGCGTTCACTTGTTAATAATTACTATCTGCCGGATTTAGTGGCTATTGGTAACCTTTATGTTAAGGCGGGCAAAGTTGACGGCGGCGGACTTTCAAAAGTGCGCGTCATGGCGTTTGGCGATTACCCCCTTGACGGCTACAAAGGAACTTCAAACGGCGGCGGCTACTTTAGCAATTTGCTTATTCGTTCAAACGGCGTTGTTGAAGATTTTGCACAAGGCGTAGCAAATGCTAAATTCTATGAACTTACGCCAGAAGATTTAAAAGACGGTACAACGGTTACTGAAGGCGTCGAGCACGGCTGGTACGAATACCCTAACCATGAAGATTTACACCCATGGCAAGGAATTACCAAGCCGAATTACACCGGACCAAAAACCGGTACTCCTACAATGTGGGAAACTTTAAATGAAGGCGGCAAATATTCGTGGCTGAAAACTCCAAAATGGCGCGGTAAAGTTTGTGAAGTCGGTCCACTTTCAAATTACATTATCATTTACACAAAGGCGCAAAAAGGGTTACTTCCTGAGCCTACTTGGGCAGAAAAAATGATGCTTGATCAGATTAACGCGGTTACAGGCGTTTTGGGCGTGGCTCCTGAAGTTTGGATGCCTACAATGGTCGGGCGTACTGCTTGCCGTTGTCTTTCTGCGCAGGTTGCCGCCGAAATTAACAGATTTTTCTTTGATAAACTTATTGCAAATTTAAAAACCGGCGATACTGCAACAATGAACAATGAGAAATGGTTCCCTGAAACATGGTCTGCAGAATGTATGGGCGTTGGACTTTATGAGGCTCCACGCGGCGGCTTAAGTCATTGGGTTGTTATCAAAGATGGCAAAATTGACAATTATCAATGCTTAGTTCCTACAACCTGGAATGCTTGCCCGCGTGACGATACTGCAGGGCACGGCGCGTATGAATTGGCTATGATTGATACGCACGTTGCAGATTCAAATAAGCCGCTGGAAATTGCAAAAGTTATTCGTTCCTTTGATCCTTGTATGGCTTGTGCTACTCATATGTACAACGCTAAGGGCGAAGAAATTAACGTCATTTCAACCGACCCCTACAGGAGGTGAGCCGCTATGAAATCCGTTAAAGAAGTTAAGCGGAAAGAATATTATATTTTCAGCCCGTTTTTAAGAATTTTTCACTGGATAATGGCGTCGCAGATTGTGATTCTTTTTATCACGGGACTTTTGATAACTAAGCCAATGAATGTTTCGACAACCGAGCCTTTCTTCACGATAACTTCAATGGATTTAGTGCGTGACATTCATTTTACTTCGGCGTTTATATTGTGCGCGTCGTTAATTCTTAGAGTTTACGGCTTTATCATCAACAAGGGCGATAGACTTTTTCCGCGTGTTTGGGAAGGGCATTTTTATGAAGAAACAGTTGACGTTGCACTTCACTACATGCTTTTAAAGCCTCACCACGCCTCTTTTTTGAGAAACCCGCTTGCTAGGGGTTCCTACGCTGCGTTGTACGTTCTTTTGGCGATTGAAATTTTTACCGGCTTTGCAATGTATTTCATGACAAATCCTTCAGGCACGGGCGGATTTTTATTCGGCTGGGTTAATGCACTTGTCGGAAGTGAAATGATGACTCATTATATTCATCATTACGTCGCGTGGTTTATAATTCTCTTTGCTATTGGGCATCTTTACATGGTTATTCGCGCAGAATTTATGGAAGGTGAAAGTGAAGTTTCCAGTATGTTCAGCGGCAAAAAAATTCTTGCACATACGCCCAAAGATGCTAATGAACTTGATTGATTTTAAACTCCTATAAAAATTTTTGGCTCCGTCATTCGATGGGGCTTATTTTTTTGAAATATTAGGGCTTTAAATTTTTTTATAAGGAAAATAGCAACAGATAGAGGCGGCTTGTCGTGGATATTTTAGCCCGTTTTGGCGATATTTGATGGACTTATATATTTGGGATAGATTTTATTTTATTAACAAGTCGGCATTTCTTTATTTAGAATAAATAAGCGCAACGCACGCCTTGAAAGAATCGTCGCTCCCCTAGCCCTTAATCCTTAGCCCTTAGTCCCTAAACCTTAGCCCTTAGCCCCTATAATGAAAGGAGTTTTTATTTTGGCAACGCAAAAATATTCTATAAAAAAATCCCTAATCCCCATCCCTTATTCCCTAGCTCCTATAATTTCGGCAATGCAAAAATATTCAAATGATGGCGCACTGGCTTTTCATACGCCCGGACACAAACAAGGACTCGGCGCGCACGAACTTTTAAAAAATTTGATAACCACTGAAGGTTTTCGGCAGGAAGTTTCGCTTATGGAAGAATTGGACGACTTGCACAGCCCGCGCACTTGCATTAAAGACGCCGAAATTTTAGCCGCGCAACTTTGGAACGCCGACGAAGTTTTATTCATTATCAACGGTACAACCTGCGCGATTCAGTCAATGATTTTGGGAACTTTACAATCGAACGATTTAGTTTTTGTACCGCGCAATTCTCATCGCTCGGTAATGGCGGGATTAATTTTGGCGGGCGCAATTCCAATTTTTTTGCCTGTTGAATTTTCAAATGATTTACAAATTCCGCTTAATATTTCAGTTGAAACTTTGAAACTTGCAATAAAAAAATTTCCAACAGCGCGGGCGTTAATCTTGACTTCGCCGAATTATTACGGCGTGGCAGCTGACGTAAAAAAAATCGCAGAAATTTTACACGCGGCGGGAATGTTATTGCTAGTTGACGAGGCGCACGGCGCACATTTAAAATTTTCAGACGAACTGCCAATTTCGGCAATGGACGCGGGCGCAGATTTAGCCGCGCAGTCCACGCACAAACTTTTAGGCTCGCTTACTCAAACTTCAATGCTTATGGTACGAAAAAAATTGATCAACGTTGAAAAAGTTAGGCGCGCGGCAAGTCTTTTACAATCGACAAGCCCAAATTATTTGTTACTTGCATCACTCGACGCGGCAAGACTTCAAATGCAACAAAATCCTGAAAAAATTTCGGCGGCTGTACAACTTTCAAAAAATCTGCGCGAAGAAATTAATTTAATCGACGGCTTAAAAACTTTCGACGCGGTTAAAAATTTTGAATTGGATTTTACAAAAGTTACAGTCAACGTTGAAAATTTGGGAATGACGGGAATTGACGCAGAAAAAATTTTGCGCCACGAATTTAAAATACAATGTGAACTTTCGGACGCCGCCAATTTACTTTTTCTGATAACCTACGCCGATACCTGCGCGACGGTTGCAAAGTTGGTTGACGCGCTGAAAAAATTTGCCGCCAATAAAAAAATTTCGCCCGCGCCTAAAAGGTTTATCCCTACGTTTAACGAAATTTCAAAATCAAAAGTTTCACCGCGTGAAGTTTTTTTCGCAGAAAATCAAGCCGTCGAAATTGAAAAATCTGTCGGTAAAATCTGCGCGGAGGAAGTTACTTTTTATCCGCCCGGTATTCCAATTTTAAATCCCGGCGAAATTATCACGGCTGAAATTATCGACTTTATCAAGGAACAAAAAAATATTGGCGAGCGAATTATCGGCGCGGCTGATGTTAATTTGAAAACAATTAAAATTTTGGGAGGCGATTGAATGAATAAATCTGATACTTCATTAACTGAAGGAATTAAGCGGCAACAAATTTTGAACATGCCGCCCGAACAGTTGACGCTGATTTTGTATAACGGTTGTTTAAATTTTATAGATGAAGGCATTGAGGCAATCGAAAAGAAAAGGTACGAAGACGCCAATATTTCTTTACAAAAAGCACAGCGTATAATTTCAGAATTTCGACTAACTTTAAATATGGAGTACGAAATTTCCCATCAACTGCTCCCGTTGTATAATTATATTTTCGATAATCTTGTTGAAGGAAATGTTAAAAAAGACACTTCAAAACTTATTGAGGCGAAAGAAATGATTAAAGAACTGCGCGATTCTTGGGGCGTCGCAATAAAAAAAACAAATAGAAAAAAAGCAAAGGAAAAAGATAATTCTTCAAAATTTAAACTGCCAAAAATAAAATTACCTGCAAAATTTGATTTCAATGCCCTGCTGCCAAAATATGACGCGGCGGAAATTAATCAATCGCCGGTAAAATTTTATAAAGCGGTAATAGGCGCGACTGATGAAATTTTAAATTATTTGCAACAGTACGGCGCGGCGGCTGAAATTTCAATTCCGTTTGACGCAAAATATATCGACAGCCCGCACTTGACGCCGGAAGAAAATTCATTGCTGAAAAATCGCCGTGAAAAATTGGCGCAGATTTTAAATTTGGGCGTCGAAGGCTTAGCGGCGCAAATTTTGGAAATTCGGAATGAATCTGAAGAAATGGCGGCTTATCGTGAACGAATTATGAGCGGCAGTAAAATTTTAAGTGAACTCTGCCAATTTGAAAAGGAGCCGCGCGTAAGTTTCAACTTCCTTGTAGAAAATATCGCTGAATCAGCAACACTCGCGCAGGACAAAATAATTTTCTTTGCCGAAAATAAAAATTTCATAGAACAAATTCTTGACGCGCAGGAAATTTGGAGTGCAGATTATATTTCTTTCAAACAAAACTTACACCGGAAATTGAAAAATCTTTGTTCCATAAAAAATAAGATTAGACAAAATATTTACAAGGCGCGGCTTGAGGAATTGCGGAAATTGCGGCTTGCGATTGAAGAAAAATTTTTGCCGCTGATAGAATTTGCCCTGAAAGGAAAAATTAATTTCAACTCCGCGCTAAAATCTTTGGAAATTCTAAACGAATATAAATCTGCCGTCGATAAATTTTCTTGCAGTGAAGAAAATATTCAAAAAAAATTTGATGACTTTACAGAGAATCTCCGCAAATTTGACGAAAAATTTTCTGACGATTTACAAGGAATAATTGACGCCTGCCCAAAATACAATGAACAAATTTTTCTGAAAAAATGGGCTGAATCCCTTGCAGAATAAGCTTGCAACGTGTATACAAAAAAAGCTATAATTAAACCGCCGCGGGAGTTGTGGCGGTAATTTTTTTGCAAGAGGTGCGGGGCTATGTCAAAACTTTCAATCACTCAAAAACTTATTGGCGCGTTTGGTACTGTCTTTGTTATGATCTCATTTTTTGGGCTGTTTATCTTGTACTACTTCAACAATTTAAGCGGCGAAAGTACCAACGTGCGGGATTGGCTTGACTCAAATTTTACTGTTACGGACCTTTCAAAAAATATTTCGGATTGTCAAAGAAATGCTTATTTCATAATAACTACGCAGGGTACATCTGATAATTCTACTTGGCGTTCAAAACTTCAAAACAATATTCAAGAAATTGACGCCGGCTTTGAAAAATACAAGCAAGTTTTAAATAACAGCGAATATGACGACGAAAACGAAAGACAGAGCGATTTAAAAACTTTGAATGACGAAATTGCTTTGTGGCAAAATTATAAATCGCAAGTCATGCAACTTGAAAGTTTGGTGGACACAGGAAACCGCACTGAAAGTTTTGCATTTATGGATAGCGCAGTTGATAAAGCTTACGACGAAATTTACGCGGCAATTAATGACGATTTATCAAGTTGTAATGAAGGGCTTGAAAAAGCCGTCGCAGGCTCGGAAAAGCAATTTGAAAGTTTTCAAACGCTGATACATATTATGGGAGTTTTATTGACGGCAATTTTGGCGTTTGTGGTTTTTATCCTTATCGTTTTGGTAAAGAATATCAGGAGTTCAGTTAATCAGATTGTGCAAGTTACAGAAAAAGCCGCGCAGGGTGATTTGTCACATGAAATTATTACTGATTCAACAGATGAATTTGGAACTATCGCTAAACAATTCAATTCGGTTATAAAACACATGAGGCAAGCACTCGGCAACGTTCAAAATGCCGCTGTACAAGTTTCTTCCAGCGCGTCCAATATGAAAGACAATATCAGTAAATCTGAAGATTTAATTCAAAATGTGGCAATGGCAGTAGCAGGCGCGGCTGATAATACTGATTCTCAAAAATCCGCCATTTCTGATACTGAATCAAGAATTAAAAATATGGAACAAAATATTGAAAAATCTATTGCGGCAATGCAAGCCGGTTTAAAAAGCGTTCAACAAACTTCTGAACACGCCACTTCGGGAAATGAAAAAGCCGTTGCCACTGTTCATCAAATGAATAATATTGCCGTTGCCGTCGAAGAATCCGCACGAATTGTTGAGGAATTGGGCGAAAATTCAAAGGAAATTGGCTCCATTGTTGAAGTTATTTCCAATATCGCCGGACAAACAAATTTGTTAGCACTTAACGCGGCTATTGAGGCGGCGCGCGCAGGTGAACACGGGCGCGGCTTTGCTGTCGTTGCAGAGGAAGTTAGGAAACTTGCGGAGAGTTCACAAAATTCAGTTCAAAAAATTGGCGAAATTATCAGCACAATTCAAAAGACAACCGAAAATGCCGTAAACACTATGAAAACTGCGTCAATTCAAGTTGCTGAAGGACGGGAAAATGTTGAATCGACCGGAAATTCTTTTAGTGAAATTGTTAATATGATAAAAATTGCCGCCGAAAATTCTCAACAAGTTATGGATTTAATTGGAAATATGCGCGCCCCCATTGAAGATATAGTCAACCGCACTGAAAAAATTTCTAATATGTCTGTTGATATTGCGCAAAAAATGGAGTCAATTTCAGTAGCAACCGCTGAACAAGCTAACAGCATTATTGAAATTGCAGATAACAGCAATAATCTTACCGAACTTGCAAAAAATATGGAAACTACTGTACATGAATTTCAACTTTAAAAAAAATTAATCTTGCAAAAAATTTAGTGGCGTGGTAATATTTTATCGTGATTTAGAAAAAAACTTAATGGTTGTGAGAAAATCCGCAGTTGTCACAGGCGCACAAAAAACCCCTAAGCCGTTTTCGGGGACGACTTAGGGGTTGCGTCTACTTAGAGACGCAGATTTTTGTTACCGCCATTTGCGCAGAAACTTCTTAATCAACTTGAACGCAAGTTCAGAAAGGATTCGAGCCCCTGTCATTTCTAAGACGGAAGTGAGAAAATCCCACATAATTGTCACCTCCCCTCCGTTACCAGAGTGGTTGCGGTAACATTTTTTATTTTAATTCATTTAATTTTCTATTTCAATAAAAAATTAATCTTGCAAAAAATTTAGTGGCGTGGTAATATTTTTATGTGAAGTTAAAAAATATAAGTGCGTGATAATATTAAGCGACTGTCACAGGCGCAAAGAAAACCCCCTAGCCGTTTTCCGATCAACGGTTCGGGGGTTGCGTCTATTCAACGCTATTTTGAGTTACCGCTTTTTGTCGAAGAATTTCTTAATCTTGCTCCAGATAATTTTTGAAAGCAGATTTGCTCCGACCATTTCTAAAATGTGCGTGATAAATTCCACGATTGTCACCTCCCCTCCGTTACCAGAGTGGACGCGGTAACATTTTTTATTTTAATTCATTTAATTTTCTATTTCAATAAAAAATTAGCCTTGCAAAAAATTTATTAGCGTGGTAATATTTTATCGTGATTTAGAAAAAACTTAATGGTTGTGAGAAAATCCGCAGTTGTCACAGGCGCACAAAAAACCCCTAAGCCGTTTTGCTAGGACGACTTAGGGGTTGCGTCTACTTAGAGGCGCGGATTTTTGTTACCGCCAATTTTTCAGGAGGTTTTTAATCCAATTATACGCAATATCGGAAAGAAGTTTAGCTCTCGTCATCTCAAGGACGGTTAGATAAAATCTGGCACTGTTGCCACTCCCTTTCTGTCACCAGATTGAAAACGGTAACGGTGTTTATTTTATTTCAATAAAAAATTTCAGATTGAATATTTATAACATAAATGTTAAAATAGCGATTATGAAAAAATTAAAAATATTAACTTACGGCTGCCAAATGAACGTCGCAGAATCCGAGCGAATGGCAGGGCAACTTCAAAAAATCGGCTATACTTTGACAGATGAAATTGAAACAGCAGATTTAATTTTGTTAAATACGTGTTGCGTACGTGCTACAGCTGAAGATAAAATCTATGGTAAAATCGGCGAAATAAAAAAGTACAAGCGGCAAAATCCCGCGTTGATAATTGGCGTGGCAGGTTGCCTTGCACAAAAGGACGGCGAAAATTTACTTAAACACGCGCCGCACGTAGATTTTGTTTTGGGAACGGGCAGGCGCGGCGAACTTGCAAGCGTTGTACAAAATTTTGAATCGAAACGCCGCCAATTTGTCGATACTTCAAATGTTAGCGGCTTGATTGACGATGAAAATATTTTGCCAATTCGCGCAGGGCAAGTTTCAGCGTTCGTTCCTATTATGTACGGCTGCAACAATTTTTGTACTTATTGCATTGTTCCACACGTGCGCGGCAGGGAACGTTCAAGACTTCCTGAAGAAATTATTTCTGAAGTCAATGAAACTGTAAAAGCCGGCTTTAAAGAAATTACCCTGCTTGGGCAAAATGTTAATTCCTACAACGGCGGCAAAACTTTTCCACAGCTCCTGAGCGAAGTTGATAAAATTGACGGCTTGCAACGCCTTAGATTTATGACGAGCCACCCAAAAGATTTATCTGACGATTTAATTTTGGTAATGGCAAGCGGAAAAAATATTTGCGAACATATTCATTTACCTGTTCAATACGGCAGTAATAAAATTTTGCAAAAAATGAATCGCGTTTACACCGTTGAAAAATATTTAGAACTTGTAAAAAAAATCCGCGCCGCAATTCCAAATATCAGCTTAACTACAGATTTAATTGTTGGATTTCCCGGCGAAACTGATGAAGATTTTCAAGCAACTTTGAAATTTTTGCAGGAAGTTCAATTTGATATGGCGTTTACTTTTATTTATTCAAAACGCACGGGAACTCCCGCCGCAAATTTTGAAAATCAAGTTGACGAAAAAATTAAACATTCCCGCCTTGAAGAATTGATGAAAATTCAAAATAAAATCAGCCTTGAAAAAAATCTTCCATACGCCGGAAAAGTTGTTGAAGTTTTGGTTGAGGGCGAAAGTAAAACTGACAAAAATATTTTTACCGGGCGTACCAGACAAAATAAATTGGTACTCTTTCAGCATGAATCAGAAAATATTGGCGATATTGTCAAAGTGAAAATTAATCAAGTTCAAACGTGGCTTTTTAAAGGGCAAATTGTGTAAACGAAAGGAGGCGCGGCGATTGTTTGAAATTTATAAATCGCAAGAATCAGGACACCTCGAAAAATTGACGCTGAAAACTTTAGAAAAAGGCGCGTGGATAAATATAATAGACCCTACGCCGTATGAATTAAAAGAAGTTAGCGCAATTACAAATGTTGAGCCGGATTTTCTGCGCTCGGCACTTGACGACGAGGAACGCTCTCATATTGATGTTGAAGATGAATCAATTATGATTTTGACAAACGTCCCTGTTGTTTACGATGAAGAAAGTTATGATACTTTGCCGCTCTCCGTTATCTTGACGAAAAATTATATTATCACAGTTTGTTTGGAAGAAACGCCGGTAATTTCAAGTTTTAATGAACGTACAGCGCGGCTTTTTCATACTTACAAAAAAACGCAATTCTTGTTTGAAATTTTGTACCGCTCGGCAACTTTTTACCTGCGATATTTAAGACAAATTAATAAACTTTCAGAAGAAATTGAAGATCAACTGCGCGTTTCAATGCACAATAACGATATTTTGCGGCTAATGGAACTGCGAAAGGGTTTAACATATTTTAACGCGGCTTTGCGCTCAAATGACGCCGTCTTTGATAAAATTCTGCGCCTTCGCAACAATCGCACGCTTGAAGGCGTTTTGGATATTTATGAAGAAGATGAAGACCTTTTGGAAGATGTTATAATTGAAAATAAACAGGCGCGGGAAATGGTTGAAATGTACAGCCAGATTTTGTCACAAATGGCGGATATTTTTTCTTCGATAATTTCAAACAATCAAAATATGGTTATGAAATTTCTTGCCGCAATTACGATTATAATCGCTGTGCCTACAGTTATTGCAAGTTTTTTCGGAATGAATGTACCTGTACCAATGGAAGGCAATTCTTACGGCTTTTTGATAGTCATGATAATTGCGCTGGTTGCGTCAATGATTGCGGCGTATATTTTTTATAAAAACCGAATGTTCTAATCAGAAACTAAAAAAGCCCGCCTTTTGAGCGGGTTATTTTTTTGGAAGT
This sequence comes from uncultured Selenomonadales bacterium, assembly GCA_937915725.1. Classification (GTDB taxonomy): domain Bacteria; phylum Bacillota; class Negativicutes; order Selenomonadales; family Selenomonadaceae; genus Quinella. The sequence continues at coordinate 713 of CALGGV010000126.1, read as the reverse complement.
TTTAAAATGCACGCTGTCAATTTTTTATTTTTTAAAGCTGTAGAATTTGGAAAGATTAATTTTCCAAATGAAGAAAATTTAAATTGTCGCCTCAAGCAAGAATTTTTACATTATTTGAACTGTTACAAATGGCGTAATATGAAAGATTTTTAAATGTCGAATTGATAAAAATTTTTCGTGAACTTATGAAAAAATTTGAAAGTATTCCCGCCAAATTAATTTTTTAAACGTTCCATAGCCGCCAAAGTATTTTCTCTGCTGCCAAATGCAGTTAATCTAAGATAACCTTCGCCGCAAGGTCCAAATCCCGCGCCCGGCGTTCCAACAATTTTATATTCTGTCAAAAGTTTATCAAAGAAATTCCAGCTTGAAAGATTTTCCGGCGTCTTAAGCCAAATATAAGGCGCGTTAATTCCGCCGTAAACAGTAAAGCCCGCCGCAGTTAAACCTTCACGAATAATTTTGGCGTTAGTCATATAATAATCAATCAAATTTTTAATTTGCGCCTGTCCTTCATCAGAATAAATCGCCGCCGCGCCGCGTTGAATAATATAAGCCGTGCCGTTGAATTTTGTACTTTGACGACGCAACCACAAATTTTTTAATGGAACTTTTTCGCCGGTTGAAGTTTTGCCAAACAAATTTTCCGGAATGACAACATAGCCGCAACGAGTGCCGGTAAATCCCGCCGTTTTTGAAAAAGAGCGAAATTC
>CALGGV010000125.1 GCA_937915725.1 uncultured Selenomonadales bacterium | reverse complement strand
GTGTAAACTTGCCGCAAAACTTCAAGGTAAAGATTTTCCCGGCTGTCGAAGTGGTAATTTACCGCCGCCAAATTTATCCCCAATTCTTGACAAATTTGCTTGCTTGTAGTTTTGTCGTAACCTTGACTTGCTATTAATTTTCCGGCTGTTTCAATAATTGCGGCTTGAGTTTCCTTGCCGTCATCACGCGTCTTTCGCGCAGGTTTTAAATTTTTTTGAATCATAAAAAATCTCCTAGTCAATATTTCTGAAAAAATACGCGGCAACAGGTAAAGTTATCGCCGCAACTGTCAACATTGGCAAAAAATTAAATGCTACGTCTGAAATTGTGCAACCTTTCAAATAAATTTGCCGCAATGAATTTCGCGCAGGTTTTAAATTTTTTTGAATCATAAAATTTCTCCTAGTCAATATTTCTGAAAAGATACGCGGCAACCGGTAAAGTTATCGCCGCAACCGTCAACATTGGTACAAAATTAAATGCAACGTCAGAAATTGTGCAGCCCTCAAGGTAAATTCGCCGCAATGAATCAAGCGCAAATCTTAGCGGGTCGGCGTAGGTTAAAATTTGCAGAAATTCAGGCATATTCGCTACCGGCGTTGCAAAGCCCGAAAGTAAAACCATTGGCAAGATTAAAACGAAACAATAAACCATAACCTGTTGCATCGAACTTGAAATTGCCGAAATTGAAAGCCCAATCCCCGTACAACTTAACGTAAAAATTAAAAGAGTCAAGTACAGCGGCGGCAAACTTCCATTGAAAGGAATTTCAAAAACATTTCGGCAGATTAAAAATACCAGCGTTGATTGAAAAATTCCTATCACGACGGGAATTACCGCCTTGCCGATTAAAATTTGAAACGGCGATAACGGCGTTACCAAAAGTTGGTCAAATGTTCCTTGTTCACGTTCCCGCGCAACAGATAAGCCCGCCAATAACATAACTTGTATCAAGCTTAAAAGCCCCATTAAGCCCGGTAAAAAATTCCAGCGCGTTATTAAATTTTCGTTGAACCAAGTGATAACGTCAAGCGAAATTTTACCCGCGCCGTTAAATTCGTCAACAATCCTGCCCAAATATCCGCTTGCAACCGACGCTGTCATAGTGTTTCGCCCGTCAGTGATAACTTGAATTTTTCCTGAGCGATTCTGCAAAATTTCACTTTCAAAATTTTGTGCGATTGTTATAACCATTAAAGCCTCGCCGGAGTCAATCGCCGCCGCAATTTCGGTTGAATTGCCCAAATTTTTTACACGTTGAAAAACGCCGCCGCCTTTCAATTTCGCAATAAAATTTGTTGAAGTTTCACTGCGGCTTAAATCTAAAAGCGCGTAGGGGACTTTTTCCAAATTGAAAGTTGCCGCGTGCCCAAACAACATACTTTGCACAATTACCGGCGCAATTAAAATCGCCCGCGTGCGAGGGTCTTTCACGGTAGATAAAAATTCTTTGCGAATCAGCATTTTTATTCGCAGTAAAAATAAATTCATCAGCTATTCAACTCTTTTCCGCGTAACTTTCAACGCAAGCCCTACAAAAAATACCGCGTACAAAATTAAAATCGCGCAGTTTTTGAAAATTAAATTCCAATTATTCCCCGCCAAAAATAAACTTTTCAGCAATTCCAAATAATAAGTCGGCGGCAAAATGTGACCGATTGTCGAAATAAAATCAGGTACGCAACGCAAATCAAAAATAAATCCCGTCAACATTAAAGCCGGCATAAAACTTACTATCAGCGAAATTTGCGCCGCCAAAAATTGACTTTTCGTTATCGCCGACAAAACTAAGCCTATTCCCAACGACACGAACAAATATAAAATCGACGCCAACAAAATTACCAAAAAAGAGCCGTGCATTGGAACTTCATATAAAAATTTCGCCGCAATTAAACAAAGGAAAAATCCTATCATCGCTATGCAAAAGTACGGTATCATTTTCGACAGCAAAATTTCCAAAATGTTTACCGGCGTTACGAAAATTGATTCAAGCGTGCCGCGTTCCCATTCCCGCGCCATTACCAACGCCGTCAAAAAAACTCCTACGATTGTCATTATCAGCATTAAAATTCCCGGTATGAAATACCACGTGCTTAAATTTATATCGTTAAACCACATTCTGTTTTCAATCGATATGTAACCTGCGCGAGAGTTTTGCAGATTTATTTGACGAATGGAGCCTTCAAAATATCCTTGAATCGCCGTTGCAGTTGCAGAATCGCCGCCGTATAAAATCAACTGCAACTTTGCATTATTTCTCAAAAGTTCGGCTGAAAAATTCGGCGGTACTACCAAAATTGCGTCAACTTTTCTTTCGTGAAATAAAATTTTTGCGTCATTCATTGAAGTTACAAATTGCGGCGCGTAATATTCCGAGCCGTTCAAAAAATTTAGCGTTCTCTGCGCCGTCGGTGAAAAATCTTCAAAGACTACTGCAACCGGAACTTTTTTAACGTCAAGCGAAATTCCGTAACCTATCAGCAAAATTAAAATTATCGGCAGTACCGCGCCAATCAAAATGGAGCTGTTATCACGAATAATTTGCAAAAATTCTTTCTTGACAAGCGCGGTTAATCGTCTTAAAAAATTCATTTGCCGCCACCTCTGGAATTTTCGACAATCTTTATAAAAATTTCGTTCATTGTGGAATTTTCGCCGCCAAAATTTTTTCTAATTTCTTGAGGCGTACCAATCGTCAAAAGTTTGCCCTTATCTTGAATCATCATTCTGTCGCAGTATTCCGCCTCTTCCATAAAGTGCGTTGTGATAATAATCGTCGTACCTTTAACTGATAAATCCGTAATTTGCCGCCAAAAATCCCGCCGCGCCAATGGATCAATCCCGCTTGTCGGCTCGTCAAGAAATAAAATTTTCGGTTGGTGCAAAAGTGCCGCCGCCATTGATAATCTTTGCTTGTAGCCGCCGGGTAAATCGCCCGCCGCGTCTTTTTCGTGTCCATCCAAATGAAATTCCTGCAAAACTTCAGCAATTCTGTTACTTAAAATTTTGCCGCTTAAACCGTACGCGCCGCCGAAAAAATTTAAATTTTCCTCAACAGTCAAATTTCCGTACAATGAAAATTTCTGCGCGACGTAGCCGATATTTGCCCGCGCCTCCGTACGCGCCGTCCGCAAATTTACACCGGCAACACTTAAAAAGCCGTCAGTCAGTGGTAAAAGCCCGCATAACATTCTGAAAGTTGTAGTTTTGCCCGCGCCGTTTGGTCCAAGCAAGCCGAAAACTTCGCCGCGATGCACTTCAAAGCTTGTTTTGTCAACCGCCGTGAACTCGCCGAATTTTTTCAGCAAATTTTTAACTTCAATATCAATTTCGGCAGATATAAAATATTTTTCATTGAGTGAAAGCGTTTTCAAATTTGCAACGGCGGGATTTTTATTTTTTTCGTCGTCGTGCAACAGAATCATAAATCCGTCCTCAAGGCGTTCAGAAATTTTTTCAACCGGCAATGAAAATTTTTCCGCGTTGAAATTCGCCGCGCCTATAAATCTTACAAAATTTCCTTCCGGTACGGAGTCAATCACATTTTCTTTATCGTCCATTAAAATACTTTGCAAAATTCGCGTCGGCATATTGGGCGGAGTTTTTATTCTGTAACAGCGATTTTCGGCAACGGCTTTTATTTCGGCGGGCGTACCGAATTTTAAAATTTTGCCGTGATTCATTACAAAAACTTTTTCGCAAAGTTCCGCCTCGTCCATGTACGCCGTATTTACAACAACGCTTAAATTTTCTTCAGCTACAAGTTGTTTGACAATTTCCCAAAGTTCCCGCCGTGAAAGCGGATCAACTCCAACTGTCGGCTCATCCAAAAGTAAAATTTCCGGCGAACGTACAAGCGTACACGCAAGCCCCAATTTTTGTTTCATACCGCCGGAAAGTTTGCCCGCCAATCTTTTTGTAAATGGCGTTAAGCCTGTCATTTCCAGCAAGTGCGAAAATCTTTTACGCCGCAAATTTTTTTCGACGCCGTGTAAATCTGCGTACAGCGTCATATTTTCTTCAATGCTTAAATCTTCATACAAGCCGAATTTTTGCGGCAAGTATGAAATTTTTTCTTGTATCGCCTGTTCATTGCCCAAAATATTTTTGCCCAAAACTTTCAAATTTCCTGAAGTTGGAACAATCAGCCCTGCAATTAACCTTATTAAAGTTGTTTTGCCTGCGCCGTCGGGACCGATTATCGCCGTCAAATTTCCTTTTTCGACTTCAAAATTTATTGCGTCCAATGCTGTAAGATTTTTAAATTTCTTCGTCAAATTTTCGGCGGAAATGATTTTTTCATTCATTTTAAATCAATCCTGACGGTTGCGGGCATTCCCATTCGCAAAATATTTTTTTCGTCATTGACATAAACTCTAATTTCATAAACAAGCGAAGTTCGCAATTCGTCAGTTTGCACGGTTTTTGGCGTAAATTCTGCCGTTGACGAAATGTAGCCAATTTGCCCCGTTAAATTTTCGTTGGGAAATGAATCAATAAAAATTTTCGCAGTTTGCCCTTCAAAAATTTTTCCTAAATCTGTTTCGTTGATATAGGCGCGTACCCATTTTTTGTCATTGAGGGAAATTTTGAAAATTGGCGTGGACGATGACGCCATATCTCCGACTTCCAACAATCTGGAGCGAATTACCCCCGCCGTTGGGGAAATTAATTCGTACTGCGTCAATAAAAATTCTTGCCTTGCCAATTCGTCGCGCAGGATTTGAAGTTGTCCCTCCGCTTCTTGAATATCTTCGTAGCGCGTACCGGCAACCGCCAAATTGTAAGCTTGTCGCGCCTCTTCGACTGCAGAATTTTTCCCTACGAAATTTAATCTTGCAGTTTCCAATTCGTCAAGGGAAATTGCGCCGCCGTCCGTCGATTCATAGACTTGTTTTATTTTGTAGTAGTGTTGCTCGGCTGTATCTGCCGCAGATTGTGCCGTTGAAACTTTCGCCGCGTATTGTGCAATATCTTCAGGGCGCGTGCCGTTTTTCAACTTTAATAAAACTGTTTCTTGCGTTTGAATTTGCGATTTTATTTTTGCAATTTGTAATTTTAAATCCCTGTCATCAAGCCGCGCCAAAATTTGCCCCGCTTGTACCGCGTCGCCTTCTTCTGCCAAAATTTCTGAAATTCTGTCACTTTGTCGAAACGCCAAATTTACTTCCCGCACGTCTACATTCCCCGACAATTTTATTTCGGTTGCTTTTTCCGCCTCAACTTTTGCCGAATTGTTAAAGTAAAAAATTCCTCCGCCTATCAGCAGCAGTAAAATCACTACTGCCGCAATTTTTTTATTTAACATTTTTTATCGCTCCGCTAAAAAATTTTTCCTTGTACAAGTTATTCAAATTTTATCAAATCGTAATTTGAAATTCAATGACTTTGAAAAATTTTTCTGCAATAAAAAAAACCGCAACCCTCAAGTTACGGTTTAAATTTCAGAAACTTTAAATCCCTAATCCTTAATTTCTGCGAAGAGCCAACATTGTAATATCGTCAGATTGTTCAGCCGCTCCAACGTGTTTTGAAACGTCAGATTTAACCGCCGCCAACAAAGTTTTTAAATCTGCGCGACAATCTGTAGCGTTCATAAATTCCAACAGCCGCTCTGAAGTGTATTCTTCGTTTTTGATATTCATTGCCTCGTTGACGCCGTCGGTATAAGTGAAAATTAAATCGCCGCGCTCCAAAATTGTTTCTTGTTGCTTGTAGGGTACGTCTTCCATTCCGCCCAATACAAAATTTTTCTTGACGCTCAAATATTCGCAGGAATTTTCTTTTGCGTGGTAAATTATTGGCGGATTGTGCCCACCGTTGACAAAAATAAATTTTCCGGTTTTTAAATCCAACATTCCCATAAAAACCGTAACAAACATCATTTCTTCATTGTCTTGGCAAAGTTGGTTATTCGCCAAAGTCATTACCGCTGCAAAATCGTCGGGATTATTCATCATCATTGCAAAATTTTTTAAGATAGTTTTACTTCTTGACATAAAAAGCGCGGCGGGTACGCCTTTTCCGGAAACGTCAGCTATTGTAATTACCAAATGATTTTCGTCCAACAAATAAAAATCGTAAAAATCGCCGCCTACCATTTTTGCCGCGTTCATTGTGGCGAAAATGTCAAAATCTGCGCGCCCAAAATTAAAATCGTGCGGTAACATTGAAAGTTGAATATTTTGGGCAACGTTTAATTCAGTAGCGATTCTTTCTTTTTCGGCGGTAACTTGAGTAAGATTTTTCATGTAAGTTTGAAGTTCGGAAGTCATTGCGTTAAAACAAATTGCCAAATGTTCCACTTCATCGCCGGTTTTAATGTCAAGTTTTTTATCAAGATCGCCGCTTGCAATTTCCCGCACGCCGTCTGAAAGTGTTTTAATCGGCGTCACAACCGTTTTATTTAAGTAAAAAGTGTAAATGAAAATTATTAAAAGAGAAATTATCGCTGTCGTAATGAACATATCATGCAAATATAATTTTCTGAAATAGCGCATATCTTCCATTGGTCTTGTTATTCCCAAAATTCCTTTAACTTCGCCTTCAGAATTTTTCATTGGCAAAAGAACGGTTACAAAGCCGTCAACATAATAAAGCTTATCATAATAAAAAGTTGCAGTGTACTCTTTTTTATTTTCGTAAATGTCCCGGTAAGCTTGCCGATACTCTTCATTTTCCGTAGGTTGTACATGACCGGTGTAAAAATGTATGGAGTCTGCGTCAGAGTTCATTACACTCAAAACAAATCGTATTTCGTTATAATTTTTTTCAACATTCGGTTGAAAGATATAGGCGAAAGTTACGCCTTGAGTATCAACCAAGCGTTGCCATTCTTTCACAAGTTCCATTGTTTCCAGATAAAATTCGCCGTTTGTATCCTCGTCGTTGTATTCGGAAATTTTTTCAACGTCTGCAAAAGTAATAGCCGTGCGCGCCGTCCTAAGTGCTGAATCTGCATATTGATCTTCAATAGCCTCCGTAAATTCCAAATAGCCAATGTAACTAAGCAACGCGCTAAGCACCACCATTGCTAAAACTACGTCGAAAATTATTTTTTCGGTAATACTTTTTTTAATTTTTATCACTTCCCGTCCAAATTAATTTCTGCGCAGAAAAAACAAAATTAAAAGCCGCCAACGGATACTTTTTCCGTGACGGTTGGTGAAAATTTTTTATATGACAATGATTTTTTCTTTCATAGAGACAACCCGTCACTTAAAAGCTTTTCTTGAAAGTAAGGATATTTTTCCCGTCTTTTCTTTCATAAAAAATATCGTCTACATTTTTTTTGATAAGGAAAATTCCAAGCCCGCCAATATTTCTTTTGTCAATATCTGCATTAATGTCGGGGTCTTTGTGTTCAAGCGGATTGTATTCAACGCCACCATCAACAAAAGTAACTGTAATTTCAGCCGGATTTTCAGAAAATTCTTTGTAAACTGTAACCAGTCCAACATCCGGACGATAGGCGTAACTTGCCACGTTTACAAAAATTTCTTCAATGACAAGTTCCATTTGCATAATAATTTTTAAAGAGCAGGCTTTTTCTTCAAGTGACGAAGAAATAAATTCCGTAACAACCGGCAAATTTTCAACCTTTGCCTCAATAGTCAATTTTTCCATTACAAATTCTCCGGTTAAAAATTATTTTTCAATCGTCATTAAATCTGCAAAGCCCGTCATTTCCAAAACTTCCATAACAGTTTCATCAACGTGGCGAATTATCATACTGCCCTGCTTATTCATACGTTTTTGCGCCATTAAAAGTGCACGCAAGCCCGCCGAGGCAATGTATTTCAAACTTGCAAAATCAAAAATTAATTCTTTGACGCCATCAAGTGATGCATTAAGCGAATTAGTAAGTTCCTGCGCGTTTGAGGCGTCGAGTCTGCCAATAATTTGTACAGTCAATGTTGTACCGTTAAGTTCCTTTTTAATTTCCAAAGTAAAAACCTCCAAATTTTTATTAATTATACAACTGTTGAGTTGAAAGCAGTTTAAAAAAATTTTTATCTACAAATTATCTTCCAGTTTTAAAATAATATCGCGCAGTTCGGCGGCGCGTTCAAATTCCAACGCCCTTGACGCCTCTTGCATTTGTGCAGTTAAATTTTTTATTAAAGTTTTGCGTTGAGGAGCCGTCAATTTTTTTATCAATTCGGCGGCAGATTTTGATTTATTTTTTTCAGATTTTTTGAGCGGCAATTCAATTAGCGGCGCAACCGGTTTTTCAATAGTTTTGGGCGTAATGTGATTTTTTAAATTATAATCCTGCTGAATTTTTCTGCGGCGTTCAGTTTCATCCATTGCGCGGCGCATTGAATCTGTAATATTTTCGGCGTACAAAATAACTTTGCCATGAACATTTCTTGCAGCGCGTCCGATAGTTTGAATTAATGAAGTTGCAGAGCGTAAAAATCCTTCCTTGTCGGCGTCAAGAATTGCCACAAGTGAAACTTCCGGCATATCTAAGCCCTCACGCAAAAGATTTATTCCAACTAAAACATCAAATTTACCGGCGCGCAGGTCGTGAATAATTTCGGCGCGTTCAATCGTTACAACGTCAGAATGTAAATATTTTACACGAATTCCCGCGTTATTCAAGTAGTCAGTAAGTTCCTCTGCAAATTTTTTCGTCAACGTTGTTACCAAAACTCTTTCATTGACTTTGGCGCGTTGATTAATTTCTGAAATTAAATCGTCAATCTGATTTTCAAGCGGGCGAATTTCCACTTCAGGGTCAAGCAAGCCCGTCGGTCTAATAATTTGTTCAACAATATTTCCGGATTCTGAAATTTCATAATCGGCGGGCGTTGCTGAAACATAAATTATTTGCGAAATTTTAGCGTTAAATTCGTCAAAAGTCAAAGGGCGGTTATCCCGTGCGCTGGGAAGTCTGAAACCATTTTCAATCAGTACAGATTTTCTTGCACGGTCGCCATTGTACATTGCGCGTATTTGCGGAATTGTTACGTGTGATTCATCAATGATCGTTAAAAAATTTTTTGGAAAATAATCAATCAAAGTATCCGGTGGTTCGCCTTCATTTCTGCCGGTTAAGTGCCGTGAATAATTTTCAATTCCGGAGCAATAGCCCATTTCCCTAATCATTTCTAAATCAAAATTTGTACGCTGTTCGATTCTTTGTGCCTCAATTAATTTTCTTTCTGAATTGAAAAAATCAACCTGCTGTAAAAGTTCTGAGCGAATAGCTTTTTCAGCGCGTGCTAAATCTTCTTCATCTGCCACATAGTGCGACGCGGGAAAAATAAAAATTTCGTCACGAACGCCTACACTTTTTCCCGTCAAAATTTCAAATTCTGTAATTCTGTCTACTTCATCGCCAAAAAGTTCAATTCTAATTGCGCGTCCGTTGTAACCGGCGGGCGTAATTTCGATAACATCGCCGTGCACTCTGAATTTTCCGCGTTCAATGATAATATCATTTCTTTCATAGCGAATTGAAACAAGCCGCTTTAAAATTTCTTCGCGCAGGATAATTTGTCCCTTGAAAATATGCAACAGCATTTTAAAATAATTTTCCGGCGAGCCTAAGCCGTAAATGCAGGAAACACTTGCAACAATTATAACATCATTTCTTTCAAAAAGTGCGCACGTGGCAGAATGACGCATTTGGTCAATTTCGTCATTAATGGAGGCGTCCTTTTCAATATAAGTATCAGTTGCGGGAATGTACGCCTCCGGTTGATAATAATCGTAGTAGCTGACAAAATATCCAACGTAATTATTGGGGAAAAAAGATTTAAATTCGGCGGCAAGTTGCGCAGCTAAAGTTTTATTGTGGGCGATAACTAAAGTTGGGCGTTGAATTTTTTCAATAACTTTTGCGATAGTGTAAGTTTTGCCGGTGCCGGTTGCGCCGAGTAAAACTTGTGCGACGAGTCCATTTTCAAGCCCTTCAGAAAGATTTTCAATAGCTTGTGGTTGATCTCCCGTAGGTTGAAATGGAGCTGCGACTTCAAATTTTTTATTCAACAAAATATTTCGCTCCTCAAAAAAATAAAAAGCGGCAAGCCGCTTAAGAATTAAATTTTTTTACTAAACTTCTTGAGCCGTCAATAAAACTTCAACTTTTAAATCTGTAGACTTATTCAAGTCGATAAATTTATTTTGCGGAGTTTGAACGATAGGTTGTGCCACAACGTCCGCCGCGTCCAGCAAAATAATTTTGGCGCGTTGCCCGTCGCTTAAACCTACCCAGCAGCCGTTCAAAGATTGGCGCAAATGACGCATAAATAAAATTCCAAAACGTGTATCAAGTTTTCCCTTGCCAATATCGCCATTTAAAACTTTGAAAATATCGAAGGGCGAATTTCTTTTTGCGTAGGAACGATTAGCCGCCATTGCGTCGTAAATATCCAAAAACGCCAAAATTTTTCCGTAATCGCTAATTTGATTGGCGCGCAGATGATTAGGATAACCCGTGCCGTCGCAGCGTTCGTGATGGTGTAAAACTCCCAAAAGTACGTTAGGAAATTGTTTCAGCGGCGTAAATTTCAACATATCGTAGCCGTAATCTACGTGGCGTTGAACAGCTAAGAGTTCGTCTGCGTCAAGTTTGCCTTTTTTGTTCAAAATTGCCTTTGGAACTTTTGTTTTTCCAATTTCGGTTAAAATTCCGGACATAATCAGCTCACGCATATTTTGACGCGGATAACGTAACCATTTTGCAAAAAGCCCCGCCAAAATTCCAACGTTTGTAGCGTGATGAATAGTATAATCGCCATTGCGCGTCATATTGTGAATTTGTGTAACTGCAATTTTGTTATCGCAAAGTTTATCTACATTTTCATTTTCCAAAACTGAATCCAACGCCGGAATATCTAAATCGCCGCCCTGTCCGACTTTGTAAAAAATATCGTGAATTTTGTTATAGGTTTTTTCGTAACATTCCAAGTAGCCGAAATCCAAAAGATGATCTTGACCGGCAATTTGTACAACCGGCTTTTCTTCAACTTCTTCAATGTAAACCGAAAAAATATTGTAACCGATTAAGCTGTTAATTTTTTTTGCGTTAAGAATGGTATCTTGTTTGAGAATAACTTTGCCGCCGAAGTCTTTAACATCACGTCCAACTTTCATTCCCGGGCGCAAATTGTCCACGTCGCAAGATTTTAACATAAAAATTTTACCTCCTGTATTTATTTTGCTGAAAAATATATTTGCCGCAACGGCTAATTTTCCTGCCAAATGATAATATTTCACGCATTTAAATTTGAAAAAACAAAAAACTCCAACGGTTGAAAAAGCCGCGGGAGCTTTTTTATAGGAAAAATTTTTCCTATAAATTAATATTCGGCATCACGGGTAGAAATTTTCTTTTGAACGTAGGAAATAAAATCTTCAATACTCATTTCAACGCTATCTTTGGAGCCGTACTTGCGAATTGGCAAAATTCCGGTCTCAATTTCCTTATCGCCGATAACAATCATATAGGGAATTTTTTTAACTTGTGCATCACGAATTTTTTTGCCGGTTTTTTCGCTGCGATCGTCAATTTCTGCGCGAAAACCTAAATTGAAAAATTTATCGTAAAGTTTTTTGGCGTAGTCTAAATGTTTGTCGGTAATTGGCAGAATTTTAATTTGAACCGGCGTAAACCAAACAGGAAACGCGCCCGCGTAATTTTCAATCAAAATTCCAATGAAACGTTCGATACTGCCGTAAACTACACGATGAACCATAATTGGGCGGTGTTTTTCGCCATCTTCGCCGGTGTAAGTTAAATCGAATTTTTCCGGCAACAACATATCAAGTTGAATAGTTCCACATTGCCACGTACGACCGATTGAGTCGCGCAGATGGAAATCAATTTTTGGACCGTAAAACGCGCCGTCGCCTTCATTGATAACATATTCTAAGCCGCGATTGTCGAGAGCTTTTTTTAGTGCTGAAGTTGCCATTTCCCAAATTTCATCACTGCCCATGGAATTTTCAGGGCGCGTGGAAAGTTCCGCCTTGTACGTTAAGCCAAAAGTTTTGTAAACTTCATCAAATAAATCAATCGTCTTTTGAATTTCCGGCTCCACTTGTTCCGGTGTCATAAAAATGTGCGCGTCATCTTGCGTAAAATTTCTAACTCTGAAAAGCCCGTGCAACGCGCCGCTAATTTCGTGCCTGTGAACTAAGCCCAATTCGCCTAAACGCAAAGGTAATTCTCTGTAGCTGTGCGGGTGCGAATTGTAAACCAACATTCCGCCCGGGCAATTCATAGGCTTAACGGCGTAATCTTCATCGTCAATTTTCGTGAAGTACATATTTTCCTTGTAGTGATCCCAATGCCCGGAAGTTTCCCAAAGTTTACGATTTAAAATTACCGGCGTTTTAATTTCTTGATAACCGTAACGGCGGTGAACTTCGCGCCAATAATTTATCAATTCGTTTTGAATAATCATGCCGTTTGGGTGGAAGAAAGGAAAACCGGGTCCTTCATCATGCAAGCTGAAAATATCTAATTCTTTGCCAAGTTTTCTATGATCACGACGCGCCGCCTCTTCAAGCATATGCAGATATTCTTTTAGTTCGTCCTTACTGAAAAAAGCCGTGCCGTAAATTCTCTGCAACATTTTATTATGTTCATCGCCGCGCCAATACGCGCCCGCCAATGACATTAATTTGAACGCCTTAACTTTGCCGGTTGATTCAACGTGCGGACCTGCACAAAGATCGGTAAAATCGCCCTGTGTAAAAAGTGAAATTTCGGCGTCCGCCGGTAAATCAGTTATTAATTCAACTTTGTAAGTTTCGCCCTCATCGGAAAATTTTTTCAGGGCGTCTGCACGGCTTAAAACGCTACGTTCCAATTTCAGATTTTGCTTGACGATTTTTTTCATTTCGTCTTCAATGTCAGCTAAATCTTCGTCGGTAAGTTTGCGCTCCATATCAATATCATAATAAAAGCCGGTGTCAATCGCCGGACCAATAGCCAATTTTACGGCTTTACCGTCCGCGCCGCCGTACAAATGCTTTATCGCCTGTGCCATAATATGTGATGCGGTGTGGCGCAGTGAATGTAAAGCCTCCGCGCCTTCAACTTCCGCTATACTGCCATCTTTCGTTATTATTTTTTCCACTATAAAAGCCTCCTTCAATCGCACATTATAGCACTTTTTTTTATATTGTGAACTGTTTTTTTGCAACGGTAAATTTTTTATGCTAAAATAAACCCGCTGCTACTTCCCGTAGTCGCAATTTGCGTATGAGGGGAGGTGTAGAAAAATGGTAGATATCCTCATCTCCTTTGGCGTCAATGTCATTGCAGGTCTTGTCGTTGCCTACATCAGCAAAAAAATTTTCAAGTAAGGTAGCAGTTTGACGCCCAGCCGTAATTGAACGCAACAGATTACGGTCAAAAAGACGAAAACCCCTAAGCGGTACGCAACTCCGCTGTTGGGGTTTTTGTTTCGTCTTGGTGTAGAAAACGATTGATATCCTTTAATTATCCCTTTTGTATTGATATATTACCATAACAGCAATAATTTTGCAACGGTAAATTTTTTATGCTAAAATAAACCCGCTGCTACTCCTCAAGTTGCGGACAAGCAAACGAGAGGAGGCGAAAGTGCTATGACAATTTTAATCGCCTTTGGTATGGGTGTAGTAACTTCAATTATCGGCAACTACATCTATGACAAATGGTTTAAAAAGTAGCAGCAGAAATGTTGCCTCGTCCCTTGATTGAAACACCATTCAATTAGGGCAAAACGAAAGCCCCTGACAGTACACCACCTGTTTTGGGGCTTTTCGTTTTTTGGTTTTCGTGCTATGACAATTATTTTAATAATCTATATTTATACAGATTTCTGCAAACAAATATTACCATAACAGCAATAATTTTGCAAGCCGAATAAAATTTTTGGAAAAAGAAAAAACCTCCCGCAAAGTTGCAAGAGGAAATAACAAAATGGTATTAAGAACAATTTATGATACGCAAATTTACTCGTCAGCAAATCTGCGGTACCAGCATATTTAAAAATTTATTAATAAACGCAGAAACCGTCGCAAGGCGACGGCTTTTTTTGCGTATGTAATTTTTTTACTACCATAGAGCCTCTCTCATCGGAGGTATTAAATCCCTCATAGGGGAATTTTTTATACAATCGCCGCAACTTGTGCGGGACTGATTATCGATTTAAATTATTGCAGTAAACTCAAAACTGCACTGGAGTTTTGGTTAGCTTGAGCAAGCATGGATTGAGCCGCCTGCAACAGTACGTTATTCTTGGTGTAGTTAGTCATTTCCTTAGCCATATCAGCATCACGAATTGTGGATTCAGCAGACTGTACATTTTCGCTTGAAGTGGTCAAGTTGCTTGCAGTGTATTCGAGACGCGCCTCAATAGCACCAATAGTTGTAGCTTGGTCAAGAGCTTTCTGCAAGGCAGTATCGAAGGCAGAAATTGCAACATTCGCCTTATCCGGCGTAGCTACGCTGATAACAGATGCATCAGAATTTTGCAAGCCGAGAGCCTCGGCGCGCATATCAGCTAAACCAATGGAAATAGTTTGCCCTGCCGCCGCGCCTGTGTGAATCTTCAAAGCATTGTCGTTATTTTTATTTCCGGCAAAAACAACAGTTTTATATTCCAAGTGTTCAGTAGCAGATTTTTTGACACTACCATATTGGTCAATAACGGTAATAGTAAAACCGCTAATTTGATTGTTTAAACCGGCTGTCGAACCATGAATAGTCAAACCCGCTTCACCATTGGGAGTAGTTACACCAACACCTGCAGAATTTACACCCATAACACCAATACCATAACCAGCAGCGCTAGGCACATAGCCCGCATTAGCTGCATTAGTATCTGATGCGTAATGAGCAGCAGTTATTGGAGTACCATTATATTTTGTTACATTAGTAGACACTCCAACAGTTGAAAATCTGGTGGAGCCGGCTGATGCACAATTAAAAAGATCTGCTAGGCTTTTAGCAGCTGTAGCATTAGTTACATCAGCAGTTGAAGAAACTGTTATTTCGCTGGCAGTATAAGTCTTGCCTTGAACAACCCAAGAAATTTTAACAGTATCGCCATCAACAATATTAAGACTGTTACCTGCACGATCTTTGAGAGCTGTTAAATCCGTACTTAAATTAGTACCTGTGTCAAGAGATTGATTAAGCATTACAGTTTTAGTAATTACACTTTTAGCAGCTTTGGAGCCATCGACAAGATATTTGCCGTTAAAGGTAATGAGAGCATTATCGTTAATTTGATCAACGAATTGGTTAATTTCTTTTTGAATGGTGGCGCGGTCATCATCGGTATTGGTATCGGTAGCCGCGTTAATAGCTTTTTCTTTAAGAGTTTTAAGAATTTCAACAGTATTGGCAACGGCACCTTCAGCAACTTTCATCATGCTGGAGCCGTTTTGGGTATTTTGGGTAGCCTGATCGAGGGCACGAACCATAACGCGCATACGTTCAGAAATAGCGAACCCTGAGGCGTCATCTTGCGCGGAATTGATTTTCTGTCCACTGGAAACTTTAGCTAAACTTTTGCCGAGCGCACCCTGATTTTTGTTGAGAGTATTAAGGGTATTAACTGCGCTCATGTTATTTTTTACTACCATTGCCATTGTAATTTCCTCCTTGGCTAATAAATGCATTTATCCTTTTCAGCGAGTTCCTTCCCGCTGTTCTATATAATAAGTAAACCTTCGCCAAAATCGACCGTCGCCGAAATTAAATCGTCACGCCGTGCACGTTGCGAACGCCGCGAAGATTTACCCATTTTCGTGGATAATTAAGCGAGTCTAAATGCCCGCCTTTATTTTTTTATCTCAATATTTAATTTGCAAAGAACTTGAAATTTCAAATCCGCTTTAAAATCAGCGGTTTTTCACTTTCAAAATATTTATCGAGAATTTTTTTGAATAACTTAAATCTTTTTTCTAAGTTGTTTTTTTTTTTTGACAATTTTATTTCGACGCACAGGGCGTCTCATAAAATTTGCTACTGGGTTGCAGAAATTTTAACATTCCGGTAAGTAATTTTAAGAAAAAATATTTCTAGAAATTGTTGAAAAATAAAAAAAGCCCGCCGATTAGCGGGAAAAAACTTATTTAAACTTAAAATTTATTTTCTAACTTGAGAGGCGAGCCACTCCATTAATTTTACATTTTGCCCGTTAATATTGGCGGAGCATTCTTCACTAAAACGTGTTTACAAAGTTTTAAAATTTAACAAGGCGGCTTTTCTTTACAAGAAAGAATCTTTCGCCCTGCAAGCAAAAACGGAGCGCGGCGGGCGTCCTTTGCGCGCCAACTTCTTTCTTTGTAAACATACTCTAAATTTTTCTGTAAAAAAATCCCGCCCTTTAGCGGGAAAAATTTATTTAAACTTAAAATTTATTTTCTAACTTGAGAGGCGAGCCACTCCATTAATT
>CALGGV010000124.1 GCA_937915725.1 uncultured Selenomonadales bacterium | reverse complement strand
CAAGCCGCCGTTTTGCAACTTTGAAAGTTGGATTGTCGCCGATATTTGCAATTCCTCTGTACAAATTATTTTTAACTTTAACTTCGACGATATAAACGCCGTTTGGCAACATTGCGCGATAATCTTCAATTTCTAAATTCGCAGTCGGAAAACCTAATTTGCGCCCGCGCTTATCGCCGTTTACAACTTTTGATACGTAGGTAAAATTTCTGCCCAAAAGTTCATTCGCCAAATTTAAATCGCCTTCAGCAATAAGGGCGCGGATTCTGGTACTGCTGACATTTTTTTTGCCTACAGTAACAGCGGGGCAAATTTCAGCTTTAAAACCGTAATTTTCGCCCTCGCGCAGGAGCATTCGCCCATTACCTTTACCTAGCCGCCCAAAAGTGTAATTTGGACCTGTGACAACGTATGACGGCGAAATTTTTTCCTGCAACAAAATTAAAAATTCTTCCGGCGTTTTTTTGCTAAGTTCTTTTGTAAATGGAATTTCAATTAAAATTTCGACGCCTAAACTTTCAACAATATCCCGCCTCAAACTTCGATTACCTATCATAAGCGGCGCAGTTTCCGGCGAAAGTACCGTTAGCGGATGATTTGAAAATGTAAAAACAATCGAAGTACCGCCAATATTTTTTGCAACTTCAACGGCGCGCCGAATTACGCTTGTATGTCCCAAATGCACGCCGTCAAACATTCCCAACGCTACGACGGGATTTTTATATTTTTGTGTTAAACTGCTTAATTTCTTGATAATTTCCATAAAAAACTTCCTTTGGCTGTTTTTAAGGACTAAGGATTATTTTATTTCCCCAGCCCTCAATCCCTAATCCTTAAAAATTATAGCACTTCAAAAACTTTTCTGCTATAATAACTCGAAATTTATAAGAAGGTGTTGTATTTGAAAATAAAAATTTTTAGCTTGCTAATTTTTTTTACGGCAATTATAATTTGCGGTTGTTCACTCGGTGAAACTCAAGCACATTCTGATAATTCTAAGGCTGAAGAAATTCAGAAAAACGTTGATAAAATTCGGCAAGATTCAGGGGTTGCTCCAAAGTACGCTGAAGTTGTTGTCGAAACTAATCCCATTGAAGAAATTTTAAATCAAATGACAATCGAAGAAAAAATTGGGCAGATGATGATAACCGGTTTTCACGGCACGGCGGCTAATGACGACGTAAATTATATGTTAAACAGTTATCATATTGGCGGGATTATTCTTTTTGATAGAAATATGGAAAATAAGGCGCAGGTTAAAAATCTTGTAGACAGCTTGCAAGCCGGCAAAAAAATTCCGCTTTTTGTGGCGATTGACGAAGAAGGCGGGCGTGTTTCCAGAATGACAAACGATTTAACGCCGCCGCCGTCTCAACAAGAAATTGGACAAAGTGGCGATTCTACGCTTGCTTATGAATCTGCAAAAAATATTTCACAGGAATTAAAAAATATTGGCGTAAATTTAAATTTTGCGCCGGTTGCAGACGTTGGAACGCCCGACACGCGCTCTTTCAGCGATAACGCAGAAATTGCGGCTGATTTTGTTGCAAATGCCGCGTTAGGTTATGAAAAGGCGGGGCTTTTTTACTGCTTGAAACATTTTCCCGGAATTGGACTTTGGAAAGTTGATTCTCATGAAGATATTTCTGTAATTGACGCTGACAGGTACACTTTTGATACAATCGATTTAGTGCCGTTCAAAAAAGTTATCAGCGAACGTGACAATTCAAAATTTATGGTAATGGTAGG
>CALGGV010000123.1 GCA_937915725.1 uncultured Selenomonadales bacterium | reverse complement strand
GCTCAATATCCGGCAAAGAAATTCCGCAGTCAACGCAAGCATTTTTTTCGCTGAAAGTCAAAAGTTTTTCTTCAGTTTGAACATAAACCACGCCGTTACCGAATTTCAGCGCAGTTTCCAATGAATCAGACAGCCGCGAGCGAATACCTTCACGAATAATCAGCCTGTCAACCACAAGTTCAATCGTATGCTTAACGGTTTTTGCCAATTTAATTTCTTCGTCAAGTTCGTAAAGTTTGCCGTCAACTTGAACGCGCACAAAGCCGGAATTTTTTAGCCGTTCAAAAATTTCTTTGTGCGTGCCTTTTTGGCGATTGACAACCGGCGCAAGCAAAGTAAAGCGCGTACCTTCAGGCAAGTTTAAAATCTGCGCTAGTATTTGGTCTAAACTTTGAGGCGTAACGGGTTTACCGCAATTCGGACAGTGCGGCTTGCCGATTCTTGCAAAAAGCAGGCGCAGATAATCATAAATTTCAGTAACAGTGCCGACAGTCGAGCGCGGATTGTTATTTGTAGTTTTCTGATTAATTGCAATGGCGGGGCTTAAACCTTCAATCAATTCAACGTCCGGCTTATCCGGCAGTCCCAAAAATTGCCGCGCGTAACTTGAAAGACTTTCCATATAGCGGCGTTGCCCTTCAGCATAAATCGTATCGAAGGCAAGCGAACTTTTGCCGCTGCCGCTTACGCCCGTTATCACGACAAATTTTTCACGCGGTATTTCAACATTGATATTTTTCAAATTGTGAACGCGCGCGCCGCGCACTTTTATATAATCCAAAAAAATTTCTCCTTAAAAAATGATTTAAAATTTTACAACTTTTTTTCAGACTGTGCAATAATTTCAAATTGATTTTGTATTTGTACATTTCAACTATACTTGATTTTTAATTTTATCAAAGTTATTATAGAAACTGAAAAAAATTTTTTGAAGGACACGATTTAGGGAGAAAATTTTTATGCTAAGAAAATTTTTAGTGATAATTTTTTTGACGGGAATAATTACGGGTTGCGGCACTCAAGAATTTTTAAATGTATCATACGATCCGACGCGGGAACTTTTCGCCGCCTACAATCAAAAATTTGAACTACATTACAAGGAAAACGGAATAATTTTAACACAGTCGCACGGCGGCAGCGGCAAGCAGGCACGTGCAGTTATTAACGGGCTGGAGGCGGACGTTGTAACATTGGCGTTGGCGTATGACGTTATGGAAATTGAAAAAGCCGGCTTAATCGACGCGGGCTGGCAAAATGAATTACCCGATAATTCTTCGCCGTATACTTCAACGATAGTTTTTCTTGTTCGCAAAAATAATCCTAAAAATATTTGGGATTGGGACGATTTAACGCGCCCTGAAATTGAAATTGTGACGCCGAATCCCAAAACTTCCGGCGGCGCGCAGTGGAATTATTTAGCCGCGTGGGAATTTGCACGGCGAAAATTTAACGGCGATGAAAATAAAATTCGTGAGTTCGTAGGAAAAATTTTTGAAAATGTAGTGGCATTGGACAGCGGCGCGCGCGGCTCCACTACTTCATTTGTACAGCGAAAAATTGGCGACGTTTTGATAGCGTG
>CALGGV010000122.1 GCA_937915725.1 uncultured Selenomonadales bacterium | reverse complement strand
CTATTACCCCGTTAGCCGGAGACAATGACGGGCTGATGAACTTTGATTAAGTTTCTTCCAAAATTTAAAGAGGTGATAATAATGTTAATTGATAATTCTAGCAAACTTAAAATTTCTAGGGCTGATTTTAATACTATTTTGTTGCACGCCGAAAAAATCAGCAACGGGCAACTTGATTTTGTTAATGTACTGCGCGGCGAATTGAAAAATCTTTTGAATATTGATAACCCTGATCCGCTCATTGATTCTATTAAAACTGCTGGTACAGACTTGATTAACCAAACAAAACTTTTTCTCGCGCAGTTTGATTTTATTATTGAGGACACTGACGCCTACTACCACTTAGTTAAAATTAGCGATACCTACTGCGAACTTGAACCAGTAGAAATTCCAACCACTGATTCAGAAATTAAAAATGCCATTGTTCCGGCAGACGGCGCAAATTTGCCGACAACTACGCCTACACTTGCACAGCGCGTAGTTAAAATTCAGTTCCACCTTCAGAATATGGGACAAAGCGCAATTATCATTGGGCAAGAATTGATTGAGTGCAAAAAAGAAGTTCCGCACGGCGAATGGGCTATTTGGCTTGAAAATAACTTTAAACTTAAAAAAAGTTCCGCTGCAAATTTTATGGCTATTTCCGAACGTTTTTCAAATTTCCAAACGTTTGGAAATTTGGGATACTCTCAAATGGTTCAAATGCTCGCTCTCCCTGCCGGTGAAGAAGAAAATTTTATCGAACAAAAGGCGGCGGAAGGTACGCCCGTTGAAAATATGACTGTTAAACAACTGCGCGCCGACGTTAAAAAGTGGAAAAATGAAAGTGAAAAACTTCAAAAAGAATTAGCTGAGACTGACAAATTACAACGCCATTACCAATCTTTATATAGTGCTGAATTTGAACACGCTAGAGAAAACGCTTGCAAAGTTACTGATTTACAAATGGAAAAATCAAAACTTCAAGCCGAAATTACCAACCTTAAAAATCAACCGCCACAAGTTATCGAACGTACCGAAACTATCATTCCGCCGGATTATGTCGCTACTAAACAAGCCA
>CALGGV010000121.1 GCA_937915725.1 uncultured Selenomonadales bacterium | reverse complement strand
TTTAAACCCTGTGCGAAATTTTGAATAAAACTGCCGCAACCCGCCGAGCAAGCCTCATTCAAAGTAATGTTGCCTATCGTGCCGTCCTTGACGAAAAAGCATTTCATATCTTGCCCGCCAATATCCAAAACAAAAGAAACTTCCGGGCAAAATTCCTGCGCCGCGCAC
Source organism: uncultured Selenomonadales bacterium (assembly GCA_937915725.1). Classification (GTDB taxonomy): domain Bacteria; phylum Bacillota; class Negativicutes; order Selenomonadales; family Selenomonadaceae; genus Quinella. Next base: position 2,544 of record CALGGV010000121.1, on the reverse strand, counting down.
AAATGGGCAAATGTTTCAACTTCCGAGCCGTCCGCATGTAACGCCGCCTTGACAATCGCCTCGCCGTAACCTGTAGTAAAAACTTTTGCAATTTCAACATTCGGCGGCAGATTTTTATACAATTCCTGAATTTGGCTTACGACGGTTTTTAAGGGCGAGCCGCCGTTAGATTTATAATCAGTGTAAAGGACTTCCTTATTTTTGCCAATCGCGCAGATTTTCGTTGTAGTGGAGCCGGCGTCAATTCCCAAAAAAATTTTTCCGACGTAATTTTTTAAATCGCCGCGCCTAACTTTTGCCGAATCGTGGCGCGTGCGAAAATTTTTATAATCGTCATTGTTTGCAAAAAGGGCGTTCAAATTACTTTTGCCTTTTGCCTCTTGCCTGCTGCCTTTCAAAGATTCTTCCAATTCGGCAACGGAAAAATCTTTTGCCTCTTCGCTAAGTGCCGCGCCCGCCGCTACAAAATAATTCCCATTTTCGGTATTGACAACTTGCTCCGGTGAAAGTTTCAGCGTTTCGATAAATCTTTTTTTGAGTTCCGGCAAAAAGTGCAAAGGTCCGCCCAAAAATGCAACCACGCCTTCAATCGGTCTGCCCTGCGCGAGGTTTCCAATAGTTTGATTTACAACCGCTTGAAAAATTGAAAGTGCAATGTCAGCTTTTTTTGCGCCGTCGTTCATCAAGGCTTGAATGTCAGTTTTTGCAAAGACGCCGCACCTTGAGGCGATTGTGTAAATTTGTTTGCCCTTTTCAGCCAAAGAATTTAAGCCTAGCGCGTCCGTTGAAAGTAAGCTTGCCATGTGGTCAATAAATGAACCCGTGCCGCCCGCGCAAACGCCGTTCATTCTAACTTCAGGCGCGCCTTTCAAGTAAATAATTTTTGCATCTTCGCCGCCGAGTTCAATAACCGTATCAGTTTTTGGGATAAATTCTTCAACCGCAGTTTGACAGGCGATAACTTCCTGAACGAATGGCAGGGAAATTTTTTTTGCAATTCCCATACCTGCCGAGCCGGCAAGCGCAATTTTAAATTTTGTTTCGCCGACAATATCTTTCAGCGTTGATAAAGTATTTGTTAGCGCAGTACCAATTTCTGAAAAGTGCCGCGAATAATCTTTGTGAATTATTTTTTTGTCGCCGTCCATGACAACATATTTAATGGTCGTGGAGCCGATGTCAATTCCGACTTTCATAAATTTTTCACCTCTATATAATTTTATAATTCTGCCCTGTCAATGTCAATGAAACTTGCCGTAATAAAATTTATCTGCGCGGCAAATTACTTTTAGGCTCTCACTTGTAACATTCCTTTAAATTCAAAAAGACAGGGAAAAATTTCCCTGTCTTTCTTTTATAAAAAAATTATACTAAAAATTCTTCAATGTAATTTTCTTGCGTATTCGCTGACAATTTGAAAGCCTTTGACGCTGAAATTTAATAATTCATTCTCAACGAACAAGCCCTTTAACTTCGTTTCTTTCGGCGCGTTTTACCAATTCGTGAGTATTTTTGATTATCACTTGAACGGGCGAAAATTTAAATTTTAGTTACATTGGGACGTAATTTTCCACAGCCTAAAAAAATTTTTTGTTAATCGAGTTAATGTTGCTGATTAAATTTTCTAAAAAGTTGCAGGATTATTTATCATTACCTTTTGATTAGCAAAAGATTTTCAAACAAGTAATCCCCAAAATAGAAACTGCTTAAAATTTTTTCATTTTAATTTGGATTTAAGATTGTCCAAAACTTTATTTGCGGCGCGTTTAACATTGTGCTTTAGTAAATTTGAGGCAACGCCTTTTAATTTTGCCTGTTTGGAGCGGTTGCAATGTTTACAAAGGCACTGCAAATTATAAAGTTCATCTGCGCCGCCGTATTTTTGCGGAATTATATGATCTATGTCAACGTCGCTCTTGTGAATTTTTTTGCCACATTTTGCGCAAGTGTACCAACCGTGATCTGATTTATTCGCAGCAAACCATTTTTCCCTGTAAGTCATAAAATCACCACGTTAAATTTTTTCCAGATTATAAAAGAATTTTTTCAGCACGGCAAGTCTTTAATTCTAACTGAATTTATTTTTACAAATGCATAATCTTAAATTTTCAAGATTTTTTGCCTTTGCAACGACAATGTTTCTAAATAGCGATATTTCGGCGTTGTCCAAAAGATTAACGTAGTTTTTATCCCGTATTGCATATATCTTTCAGCTAGATTTACACGCGCCATTTTCTTTTCGATTAATTCAGTTGAACGCAAGCCGGTATAACAAAGGATTAATGCTCTATTATAACAGCTGTATTTTGCAAAAGTGTTTCAATTTAAGCTATATTATGTACCGTAAGGATAGGAACTGTAACCTGCAGGCTGTCATTTTAAGCTTGAATCTTGACATAATTGACATACGCAGTTATTTTTTGAAAATAATACCATAGGAAACGAATTTAATAATAAAATCAGTAATCAAAATGCTCCGTCGTGAGAATTCATTGGAAGAAGTGAATGAAGATACAAAAATTGCAAGCAACGTGTGAAAGAAAT
>CALGGV010000120.1 GCA_937915725.1 uncultured Selenomonadales bacterium | reverse complement strand
TGCATTGGTTGCGTTGAGGATTCAGCCACAATTCTTTCAAAAATGTTATCAAATTAATTTTTAAAAATACTTGTCAAAATAAAAAGACTGTGCTAATATACTTTCGAGCGACTTGCTAAGGCGAAAGCAAGGAAGGGTATAAACGGCGACAAAGGAGAGAGCGTTCGGTAGCTCTCTTTTTTGGTTTTAGGATAATTTGACTACCAAAATTTAAATTGATAAAATAACTTAGCTTAAACAGCGGGAGGAAATTTTATGCAAGAACTTGAATTGAAATACGGTTGCAATCCAAATCAAAAACCGGCAAAAGTTTTTATTGAAGGCGGCGAATTGCCCTTTGAAGTTTTGAACGGCAAGCCGGGTTATATAAATTTATTGGACGCTTTAAACGGCTGGCAACTTGTACAAGAACTGCGCGAGGCAACCAATTTACCGGCGGCGGCATCATTCAAGCACGTTTCACCGGCAGGCGCGGCAGTCGGTTTACCGCTTGACGAAACTTTGAAAAAAATTTATTTTGTAAACGGCGAACTTTCAAATGTTGCGGCGGCTTACGTACGCGCACGCGGCGCAGACAGAATGAGTTCATACGGCGATTTTGCAATTATTTCTGATGAAGTTGACGAAACTTTAGCCGCTTATTTAAAAAATGAAGTTAGTGACGGAATTATCGCGCCTTCGTATACAAAAAAAGCGTTGGAAATTTTAAAATCCAAACGCAAAGGCTCTTACTTAATTTTAAAAATGAATCCCGAATATAAACCGGCGGCGATTGAACATAAACAAGTTTTTGGCGTAACTTTTGAACAACTGCGTAACGATATTAAAATTTCTGCAGATTGTTTAAAAGATATTCCAACACAAAATAAAAATTTGACTGACGCCGCAAAACGTGATTTATTAATTGCGTTGATAACTTTAAAATATACTCAATCAAATTCTGTTTGCTACGTTAAAGACGGACAAGCGATAGGAATTGGCGCGGGACAACAAAGCCGCGTTCATTGTACAAGACTTGCCGGCAATAAGGCTGATTTTTGGTTTTTGCGCCAAAGTCCGCAAGTTTTAAATTTGCCGTTTAAATCTGACATTAAACGCCCCGACCGTGATAATGCTATTGATGTTTATATTGGCAACGAAAGTGAAGATATTTTAAATAATTGGCAAAGTGTTTTTACTGAACGCCCCAAAAAATTTACCGACGAAGAAAAAATTAATTGGCTGAAAAATTTAAAAGGCGTAGCTCTCGGCTCAGATGCTTTTTTCCCGTTCGGCGATAATATCGAACGCGCCCATAAATCCGGCGTTGAATTTATCGCACAAAGTGGCGGCTCCATTCGTGATGATAACGTAATTGAAACTTGCAATAAATATCAAATTGTTATGGCGATGACACATATTCGCCTTTTTCACCATTGATATGGACGTGTTAAAAATTTTAAGGACAAAGTCCTTTTCAAAAATTGAAAATATAGAAAAGCGCACATTTTACTATTTGTGCGGCTTTTCGTTTTTTTTACCGTTATCAAAGGCGATAGGAAATATTTTTTTTGCGCTGGCTATTCTTGGAATGATTCACCGGCTTTTTCGTAAAAATGACGACGTAAAATTAATTTTTCAAGAATATAAAAAAATTTTCACTGCGATATTTTTATTGTTAGTGGTAGTTTTTATTTCAGCGTTGACTTCAGCTGATATTTTGTACGGAATAAAAAAATTTCTGGAAAAGTATATTTTACACGTTGCGGCAATGTTTCCGGTAATTTTTATTTTCTACAACAAGAAAAAAATTTTAACGCTGGCAAAATTTTTATTGTTTGGAGTCTTTTTAAGTAATTTTTTGGTTATCGCACAGGGAATTTTAAATTTTGAGGAAGAATGGCGATTTGGCGGAACTTTAACTGTAATGGCGCAAGGAAGTTTATTGGCGGTTTCTTTACCGGTTTACACCGCGCTAATAATGTACGTCAAAGACACCCGCTGGCGAATTTTTTTACTTGTAGCAATAGCGGTAGGATTTTTGGCGTTGTTATTTAATGGAACACGCGGAGTTTGGCTCTCGACTTTGATTTTAATTCCGGCGGTAGTTTTAATTTACGCAAGAAACAAATTAAAATCTTTCGCAGTTTTACTTTCAATATTGATAATTGCGGGCGGAATTTTTATTGCCACGCCGAATTTGTCTGCAAGATTTTCCACTATAACTGATATGCAGATGCAGTCAAATTCAGAGCGACTTTTAATGTGGGAAAGTGCGCTGAAAATGTTTGAAGATAATCCAATTTTCGGTATAGGCTACGGGCAATATAAATTTGAATATCAAAACAAATATATTTCACCGGCGGCGAAAGAACGCTACCAAGAACACGCGCACAATAATCTAATTCAAATGCTGGCAGAATGTGGAATTTTTGGGGCAACGGCTTTTGTTTTCTTGTGGGGATATTTTTCATATTTCAGTTTGAATTGCTGGCTTAAAGAAAAAAATATTGCGTGGCTGATATTTTTCTGCGTCATTTGGGGGACAATGTTACACGGGCTGACAGAATTTAATTTTGAAACTTCGGTAACGAGTAAAATTTTTTGGTACACTTTAGGACTTTGTCTTACATATAATTTTTCAGCCCAAAAATTTCACAGCCGCGTCAACAATTTCTGACGGCTTAACATTGTAAAGGCAATTTGGCTTAGGATAACTCGGGCATTCTTTTTCACGAACTGAACACGGACAACAAGGCTCCCTGCTTGAAAGTACAACAGAATTTTTATTAATCGGCGAATAACGAATAATCGGCGAACAACCAAAAAAAGCCACAGTTTGAACGCCGGTAGTTGCGGCAATGTGCATCGCGCCTGTATCAACAGTTATAAATAAATCTGTGCGTCTGAAAATTTCGGCAAGGTCGGGAAGTGAAGTTTCGCCGCAAAAATTCAAAACGTCGCCGCCAATTTCAGCAATAACTTCATCAGCATAATTTCTATCATTCGGCGCGCCAATAATAAAAAATGCCGCGTTGTACATTTGGCGCAGGGAATTTACAACTTCTGCAAAATATTCTTTTGGATAAGTTTTTAGCGGAAAAGTTCCTTTGACACAAAGTGCAATTTTAATTTTGTTTGGCGGAATTGGACCCAATAATTTTTCGACGTTGGGAGAAAATTTTTGTGGAAATTGCGGCGTGCCGTGCCCTTCAATTTTAAAAAATCGCCGCACAATTTCTTGAAAATTTTCGGCTTGCGGCTTTGAAAATAAATCATAGTCCATTTCTACAATGTCAGTATAAAGCAGCGGTACGCGGCTTTTTTTACTTTCAAAAATTTTTGTAGGACAAACACGGCGCGGAATTCCGGCGGCAAAAGTTATAAAAGCCGGTCTTAATTTTCTGTCAAAAGAAATTGCCAAGTCAAAATTTCGGCGGCGAATTTCACGAACTACATCATACATTTTGCCGAGAGAATTTTTGCGGGCGTTGTATTCAAATGCAATTACGTCATCAACAACCGGATTATCAATTACAGCATCTTTGACAATTTTTTTTACCAACATTGTAATTTTTGTATCCGGAAAATTTTTTTTAATTAAATCGAGCGCGGCAGTTGTCAAAACTACGTCGCCCAAATTTACA
>CALGGV010000119.1 GCA_937915725.1 uncultured Selenomonadales bacterium | reverse complement strand
AAAAATTCTTGGTCGCCTTTCTGCATTAAAATCCCGCAAGAATGAACGGTAAAAGGCTTGTTAATCAATGGCGCGGCTAAATTGGGATTGGCTTTAATGTAAGTCAACGCCTCGACAGTTTCAGTTATCATAATATCAGCATTGCCCGCCGCAATTTGATTCGGTATTTCTGCATTTTCGTTGAAAACAATCAACGTTGCATTTTTCAAATTGGCGTGTGCAAATTTTTCATTCGTGCCGCCGGGATTTATCATAACTCTAACATTCGGCTTATCAATATCTGCAAGCGATTTAAATTTTTTGGCGTCCTTTTTCCTGCAAAGAATAGTTTTGCCGAAAATTCCAACGCCGTAACCGTCAGACATCGCCAAAACTTTTGCACGCGCGTAATTTCTTGAAATGCCACAAAGTGCAATGTCAAATTTCCCCGCCAAAGTATCAGCCGTCAAAGTACTCCACGTGGTAGGAACATATTCAATTTGCACGCCCAAAGAATCAGCAATAATCTTTGAAAGTTCGGCGTCAATTCCTTCATATTCGCCATTTGAATTTAAATAGGACATTGGGCGATAATCGCCGGTTGTACCAATTCTGATTGTGCCGCGCTGTGCAATTTCTTCAAGGTGTCCCGCCTCTGCGCTGCCAAAAATTAAAAGCGTCGCGCAGATTATAAAAATTTTTCTTAACAAATTGAAACCTCCTCAACTTTAAAAAGCAACTCAAGAATTTATCATTGCCGCTTGTCGATACGCTGAAATTTTTTCTTCGCTGTACTTCACTACGTCAGCTATAACTATTTTTTGCACCGCTGTTATAAAATTTTTCATAAATTCATAATCCGGCTCGCCGTCTTTTGTCGGTAAATATAGAAAATCTTCTTGAATTTTTTTCATAGAAATTGAATTTCCCCAAGAATATTTATTTTTCATTGACGCTCGCATTGCTGACATAAAAAATAAATAAATAATTTTTTTCGACAAATTTTTTTCTTTCGCATAAAGTACAATGTTGTGACTGTCATTTGAACAAAAATTTTTTTCTTGATATGTAAATGTTAAAGTTTTTCCGCCTATCATTATGCAGTTGCCTTTGTCAATCCATTCAGCAGGACAATTTATGTAAGTCATAATTCCGTTATTTTCTGCTGAAGCCGTGACGTATGGAATTTTTCCGCTGTCTGGAATTATTTTTTCTTTCACAATGCTTTTTGTGTTCGCCATTTCAAATAAATCTTTCAGCAAAAATTTTTCAAAACGCCGCGTACTGAAACTTTTCAGCGCAATTTCTTCTTCAGCTGTCAAAATTGTATCTTTTAAGCCTGCCGCCGTTAAATACGCCTCAAGCTCCGCTATTCGCTCCGCCTCAAGCTCCGCTATAAATTCTTCCATAAATTTAAAATCTATTTCGCCGTCTTTTGTCGGTAATAAAATTAAACAATCTTGCGCTAATTTCCAATGGCGTGAATAACCTAAATTTTTTATTTGTTTTTTCCACGAACTGATTATAAATTGCAAAACACGAATATTATTTATTTTTGGAAGTAAAACTTTTACATTATCAAGTACAGAAAAACTTTTTGTCGCAATGTTAAAATTTCTTGTATGGTCGCCAAAATTTACATAAACAGGATTTTTTTCATCGCAAATAAATTCAGGATTATTTACATAGCCGACAATTCCATTATTTGAACTTTCAGCAGAATAAACAGGAAATTCTGATGTTTCATCAATTTTTGATTTTGATAATTTTTTTCTGACAGTCAAACAAGTAAAAAATTTTTCATATTTAAATTCGCCCCACTCAACATTATTTAATTTTTCAGCGAGTGGGGCAAAGTTTTTCCCAAGCAGTTACCGGAAGAATTTTTTAAAATATTAGTGACTTCAAAGGCTAAAAAATCGCTGACAGTTTTTTTAAAATCAGAAATTTGCGGGCGCGGATCAATCGGCGCGGTTTGATTCCAATCTTTGCCGCTTTTTGGGTCAATCGTGCCTTCGTAATAATCATTTTCGGTAAAAAATTTTAAATAATTTCTGCCGAAATGCACAAGATTAACTAATTCATCGTATCTTTCGGCGGCGTGGTCGATATTTTGAAGATTTTGCCGAGATTTTTTTCTGTTCGTGCGTTTGTAGCCGTCATTTGAAAAATCTATAAATTTTACAATATTTTTTGAATTGTGCGGTTCACCGACGCGAAAAACATAAATATTCGTCTGAACGCTGGATTTTCCAATAAATAAATCAATCGGCATTTTTATACTTGCAAGCAGTGTATTTTTTTCCAAAATTTTTTTATTAAAATCAATCGCCTTGCCGGTACCGGCAGAATTTTGAATAATTATCGCCGCGTAGCCGCTTTTCATTTTTTCAAGCGCGGCTTCAACAAAAATCATTCCGTTACCTGCCGCAGAATACGGCGGATTTAAAACAAAAACATTTGCAGGAAAATTGCCGTCAAAATCTTTCAGCGAATCAAGATTTAAAATTTTGGAACTGCCATCGCCCATCAAAATCATATTCAAAACCGCCAACATATAAATACTTGGCAAAATTTCCAGTCCTAAAATTTGATTTGCACGAATAAAATTTATTTTTTGCTGCAATTCGTCGGGCGATTTAATTTTTTCGCGGGCGTCGATAATCATTTCATTCATCGCGGCTACCAAAAGTCCGGCTGAACCCGTTGCATAATCCCAAACGAAGGAATCTTTATTCGTTTTGCAAAGTTTTACCAAAAGTTTTGCAATGTACGGCGGAGTTATCACAACGTCATTTAATTTATCTTGCGTAAAGCCGAGCCAATTATACATTTCGTTGAAAAGTTTTCCTGTAAAATCCGTAGTGAGTCCGATTTTATAATAAATTCCCAAATCGTCCACAATTTTTGAAAAAACTCTTTTTAATTGCGTTTCGCCGTTGGTAACTTTGTTAATATTTGCAGAGGTTACGGTATTTTGGAGCGTGCGAACGATTAAATTTTTTTTATCTTCCGGCAAATTTCTTTGAGATAAAAATTCTTCAACTTTACGCATTAAAATTTCGCCGTCGGTAAAATTTTTTTCATTTGAAGATTTTAAATCACTTTTTTCAAGCGGTGAAACTTTTCCGGGAACGCCGAGCGTTGCCATAATCGACGCGACAACCAAATAAATTCTGTCCTGTTCGCTTAAACCTTTTTCACTTTGATAAATGTCATTGTTCAATTTCACAAGACTTGCATCAATTTCCAATTCACGAATATTTTTCAGTTTTTCAAATTCTTGTTCAGTAAGCGAAAGTTTTTTAATTTCTTCGAGAAACTTCGGAAAATGTTCAGGCTTGAGAAATGAAAAATCTGTATAATCTCCAATTTTCTGTCCGATACCCAAATTTTTTGTCGAAACGTAATAAACCGCAATTTCATACTGCAAATTTCCAATTTCATCTTTGTAACCTGTCATACCTATTGCAATAATTTCTGTGTAATTTGTGTAATGAAGAATTGCGTTTGCATAATGAACCGCGCCATTCACGGCAAAATTTTTTATATTTTGGTAGTGCGGCTCATTTTTTGAAGTTTTATTTTCAACTTTGCCTTCGCCGTCAAGCTTTACCAATTTATTTTTGTAACCCTTGTACTCAATCAAAATTGGATAATAGCAAGAATTATTTTCCAACAAAATTTTAGCGTCGGGATAATTTCCGCCGTTCCCGCCGCCTTTTGAAAAATATTCTTTAAGTGCGTTATCAATTTCGTGATTTAAACTTTCCTGCTCCAATTTATAATCCAAGCCGTAACTTTTCAGCCA
>CALGGV010000118.1 GCA_937915725.1 uncultured Selenomonadales bacterium | reverse complement strand
TCTGCAGCCGTGAATAAAATGGTTGCCGCCAATAGCCGTACAATCGCCGTCGCCGGTAATAACTACGACGTTTAAATTTGGCTTTGCAAGTTTAATCCCCGTTGCAAAAGGAATGGCGCGCCCGTGCGCTGTGTGCAAAGTGTCAAAATCCATATAGCCGGAGGCGCGGGAACTGCAACCAATTCCGCTAACAATAACCGTGTTATCTTGTGTCCAGCCTTTTTTTTCAATGGCTTGTACAATCGCCTTCATAACTATTCCATTGCCGCAACCGGGACACCACAAATGCGGCAGTCTATTTTGTCTGAAAAATTTTTCATAACTTCTTTCAAGCAAGGAAAAAAACTCCTTTCAGTCGTTTTTTAGGCAAGAGGCAGTAGGCAAGAGGCAGTAGGGGAAAATAAATTTTTCAAATCCCTATTGCCTTTTTACTATTGCCTTTTGCCTGAAACGATAACCTCTTCAATTTCCTCCGGTTCAAAAATTGTCATATCATATTTGGCGCAAAGTTTAACTTCACAGTTGCCACGAACGGCGCGTTGAACTTCGCCGACAATTTGCCCGTAATTCAATTCGGCAACGATAATACTTTTGAGTTTTTGAGAAATGTTAAATAAAAATTCGTCAGCAAAAGGCCAAATCGTAACCAAACGAATAAAACCAACTTTGATGCCTTTTTTTCTGGAATCCAAAACGGCTTGATAGGCAGTACGCGCCGTGCCGCCAAATGACAATACTGCAAATTCTGCGTCGTCCAAAAATTCTGTATGAACTTCAATAATATCTTTTGAAATTTTTTCATGCATACGGCGAATTGATTCTTCAGTGATTTTGGGACTGCCGACAGGAAAACCTGTTTCGTCGTGAATCAAGCCTGTAACGTGAATATGATAACCTTCGCCGAAATTTGCAATATTGGGAACTAAATCTTCGTCCGGCGCGTAGGGTTGATAACCTTCTGCGCGGGATTTTTTTGGTTTACGGCGCGGATAAATTTCAATTTCATTTTCTGTTGGAATATTAACATTTTCGCGCAGATGCCCTACAATTTCGTCCATTAACAAAATTACCGGCGTGCGAAATCTTTCAGCATAATTTACAGATTTAACCGTTAATTCAAATGCCTCACGAACACTCCACGGGCTCAAAGAAATAATCGAATGGTCGCCGTGCGTTCCCCAACGCGCTTGCATAACGTCACCTTGTGAAGGCGCGGTAGGTTGTCCCGTTGAAGGTCCGACACGCTGAACATTTACAATAACACAGGGAATTTCGGCGGCAGATGCATAGCCGATTAATTCTTGTTTTAAACTAATTCCGGGACCACTTGACGCGGTTAAAACTTTTTTACCGGCAAGCGACGCGCCCAAAACTACGCCCATACTTGCAATTTCGTCTTCCATTTGAATAAAAGTACCGCCGAATTTCGGCAAAAGTTTAGCCATTGATTCAGCAATTTCAGTTGAAGGCGTGATAGGATAACCGCCAAAAAATCTTACGCCGGCGGCAAGTGCGCCCTGCGCGACCGCCTCGTTTCCTTGCAATAATATCATTTGGACGCCTCCTTTATTTTATCTACAAAAATTGCATAGTCGGGGCAACGTAATTCACACTGTCCGCAAGCTATACAATCTTCAGGATGCGCTACATAAACTTTTCCAAGTGTATCCAACGCCAAAACTTTTTTGGGGCAAAAATTTACACAAATTCCGCAACCTTTGCACCTCTCAAGCTTTAGAGTAAATTCTGACTTCATTAAAAGCCCTCCAATATATCAGAATATCTTCAAAATTATAACACGCCGAAATATTTTTGCAACGTTGCTTGAATTGTATTCAATCATTGAAAATTTTTTCTTGCTAATGTATTATAATCAAAATCTAAAATAGGTGATGTAAATTTAATGAAAAATTTTTTGACTCGAAATAAAAATATTACTAAAACTATTTTGATAATTACTACGATTGCGGCTGTACTTGCAATTTCAGTTTCATCTGTTGTTTTAAGCAGAGTTGTCAAAAGTCACGATGAAGAAAGAATGAAATTTATCGCCGCAGATATTTATGATGATATTAACGCCGAACTTTTAAAAATTGTAATGATCGCCCGCGTTATGTCAAAAGATATTCCGTTGGTGGAACAACTGAAACTTGAGGACGAATTTTCCTTTGAAGAAAATATTTACCGAATGCAAAATTATATGTCTACATTAAAAAAATCTTTCAATCTGTCAACTTGCTTTATCGTCTCTGAAAAATCAAAAATTTATTATTCGCCGGAAGGTTTTAATAAAATTATCGACGTTGAAAACGATAAGCACGATATTTGGTACAAATTATTTCTGGATAAAAATTTAGCTTATGATTATGATATTGATGTTGACGAAATAAATCAAAATAACTGGACAATTTTTGTAAGTGCAAGAATTAATGACGCGGAAGGAAATTTATTGGGCGTTTGTGGAGTTGGCGAATATTTAACCGTAATACAAAATCTCTTGATAACGGACGAAGAAACTTACGACGTTAAAATTAGCCTTGTCAATCAAAAAGGCGTTGTGCAAATTGACACAGATTTTTTAAATATTGAAACTGCGCACATTCAAAATGTTGTCAATCCAAATAAATCCGTGCAATTTGTTTTGAGTGAAAGTGACGGCGTTTACACTATTTCAAAATATATGCAGGATTTGGGCTTATATTTGGTAGTACGCCGCGATATTGATGATTCGCAGAGTACGTATTCAAATTTAATTCTTTACATGGTAGGAAGTTTTGTTTTTGCCACGACGCTTTTTTTAATTTTTATGCGCGTGGCTCTGCAAATAAATCATACGCAAGTTGAAGAAATGGCGAAAAAGCACGGGCTTGCAAGTTATGCTGATTTATATATTTCAATGCATTTGATTGACTTGAAAAAAGATTCTATTCATGAAATAAGCAGTAATGAAAATTACGATTTGTTTACCATTACCGATGATACTCAAGCCGCCTATAAAATGGTTCACATTGTAAGGAAAATGACTGCGCCGGAAGGTTTAAAGAAAATGATAAAATTCGTTGACTTGAATACAATTTCGGAGCGATTGAAAGAAAGAAACGTTATCAGCTGTGAATTCCGCAGTAAAAAATACGGCTGGTGCAAGGCTTACTTTATCGCAACCGAATTTGATGAAAATCACAAAATTAATCAAATAATTTTTGCTATTGAATTGATTGACGAAGAAAAAAATCGAGAAAATAATTTGATTTACCTTTCACAGACAGATTTAATGACGGGCTTAAAAAATCGTGGCAGCGGCGAAAAAGAAATTAAAGAATTAATTGAAAATGACGTTGCCGGAATGTTTTGTATGATGGACGCCGATAAATTTAAATCGATTAATGATAATTTTGGACACGACGTGGGCGATAAAGTTATTAGAGCCATTGCTGATTGTTTGAAAAAAACTTTTCGCGCAGGCGACGTAGTTTTGAGAATTGGCGGCGATGAATTTGCGGCTTATGCTGTCGGAATTACTAATAAAACTGAAGGCGAAATTCTTGTTGAAAAATTTTTCGACGAAATTAATAAAATTGACATTCCGGAACTTGGCGACAGGAAAATTACAATCAGTTTAGGCAGTACAATTTTTAAAGTTGAGGAAAATATTTCTTACGAGGAAATTTACAAGCGCGCAGATTTGGCGGCTTACGAAAGTAAAAAAGTTCGGGGCAATTTCAACACATTTTACCGATAATCGCGCCGTGCAAGCTATGAGAATGAAACGGCGCAAAAAAAACTTGCTTTCAGTTTTGATTTATGTTTGGTTGGGGCAACGACCTTCACCGTAAGACCTTGCAAAGCCATTGATTAATGAGCTTTGCTCTTATAGGCAAGTGTTGTTGATAGCAGAATCCCCCTGCAAATGTGATGAATAAGAACATTTGCTTTATTTGTGGGGAGTTTGTCAATAAATTTTAGCAAGATATTCGCTACAATTCTAAAAAATTTTATCTTGCCACTTGAAATGCAACCTTCATTTGAATTAAAATTGTTACGAAAATTTTTTGAATGGAGGTTTATTTTTATGGCATTTCCAAAAGGTTTTCTTTGGGGCGGCGCGGTTGCCGCTAATCAATGTGAAGGCGGCTACCTTGAGGGCGGCAAAGGTCTTTCAATTCCGGATATGTTGCTTGGCGGCGATGTGAATACTCCGCGCACTTTCTGTCCAAAGATTGAAGACGGCGTTTTCTATCCTTCACATACGGCGATTGATTTTTATCATCACTACAAGGAAGATATTGCGCTGTTCGCAGAAATGGGCTTTAAGTGTTTCAGATTTTCAATCAACTGGGCGCGTATTTTCCCCAACGGCGACGACGCCACGCCGAATGAAGAGGGCTTGAAATTTTATGAAAACGTTATTGACGAATGCAAAAAGTACGGAATTGAACCGTTAATCACGTTGAATCACTACGAAATGCCCTTTGAACTCGTCAAAAAATACAAAGGCTACTACAACCGCAAAACTATTGATTTATTCGTAAAGTACGCCGTAACTTGTTTTGAACGTTTCAAAGATAAAGTTAAATATTGGCTGACTTTCAATGAAATTAATATAACTTTGATGGAGCCCAAAATGGGCAGTTTGTACAGCGTCGGTGTTATGCAAGATGTTGATTTACAGCGTACCGCGCCCTGTAAATTCCCTGAACTTACTGACGTTCCACAAGAAAGAATTGAGGCGTTGCACAATCAATTTGTAGCGTCTGCAAAGGCGGTTATTGAAGGACACAAAATTAATCCTAACTTTATGATTGGCAATATGATTTGTCATGTAACTTGGTATCCTTTGACGCCTAATCCTAAAGATTTACTTGAGGATCAACGCCGTGATTCAATCTGTAACGATCTTTGCGGCGATGTTCAAATACGCGGCGAATATCCTTACTTTGCAAGAAAATTCTATCAAGATTTAGGTGTTGATACTTTCTTCATGGACAACGAAGAAGATAAAAAAATTCTGCGCGAAGGCGTTGTTGACTTTTACACGTTCAGCTATTACATGTCAAATTGCGTAACGGTACAGGAAGGCGCAGATCAAGTCAAAGGCAATATGATGGGAGGCGCAAAAAATCCTTACCTTAAAGCGAGCGATTGGGGCTGGCAAATTGATCCGGACGGCTTGCGTTGGACTTTGAATAAATTGGCGTCACGTTATCCCAATACTCCAATTATGGTTGTTGAAAATGGTTTTGGCGCGTTTGATAAAGTTGAGGCTGACGGTTCCATTCACGACGACTACAGAATTTCCTACTTCAGGGAACATATCCGCGCAATGCATGAGGCTGTAAAAGACGGCGTACCACTTATCGGCTATACTACGTGGGGTCCAATAGATTTAGTTTCGGCAGGTACCGGGCAATACGCCAAACGTTACGGCTTTATTTATGTTGACAAGCACGACGACGGCAGCGGTAATTTTGCACGTAGCAGAAAAGATTCTTTCTTCTGGTACAAAAAAGTTATTGAATCAAACGGCGAAGAAATTTAAAAATCATACAGTGTCCAAAAACAATTTTAAGGCAGTAGAATTTTTCTATTGCCTTTTTTAGTGCTCAACAAAAAACGCGCCTTTGTCGAATATTTTCTACAAAAATTTATTTGTAAAAGTCAATGCCAAAGACGCAATTTTAAATTCATATATTCGATTTTGTACCGCTTAAAATTTTGCACACTCTCACAATCAAAATTAAATTTTTTTCTTGACGTGAAAGGCTCTGCGGGTGTATCATTAGTACGCTAAAATACAAATGCAACACGGCGCAGAGCCTTTTGGTATTTTTTATTATACCGCGCTCACGCCCTGTTTGTCAATGAAAGGCGTGATTTTTTTATGTATGGTGTAGTTTACGGAGTAGAATGCCTCGTAAATCACAAAATTTACGTTGGGCAAACTATCTTCCGGTCAAAATTCGTGTTTTACAACATAAATCTACCAAAAATTTACTCGGCAACGCTATTCGTAAATACGGTTTAGAAAATTTTGTATACGCGGTACTTGAAGAATGCGACAGCCGCGAACAGTTGATTAAATCTGAAAGAATGTGGATTGAAAAAATTAATTGCAAATATCCGAATGGTTACAATTTGACTAAGGGCGGCGAGATTTCTACAGAACGCCCGGTTAATAAAATAGCAGAATTAATTTATCAACCTGTGAAATTAGAATCCGATAAAGATTATTATCCGCCTGTTAAAATTTTTTAATAATTTCAAATTGCCTCTTGACTGCAGTGATATAATTGAATTGGTCAAAAAGATAGAACCAATTAAAAACTGGAGTTGATATATTATGGCAGGAGAAAAATTTACAGCGAAGGCTACTCAAGCGATTCAAGCGGCGCAACAGATCGCAGCGATGAAATATCAGCAGGAATTTTCGAGTTTACATTTAATGTTGGCGTTGGCGAAAGAGCCTGAAGGTTTATTACTAACAATCTTCACTGAATGTCAAACAGACTTACCAATGTTGAAAGTCAAACTGGAGGCGGAATTGAATAAAATACCTTCAGTCAAAGGGCAAGAACGATTATCAATGGGCGTCGATTTGGCGCGGGTAATCGGCAAGGCGAATGAGTATGCAAAATCTATGCAGGATTCTTACATTAGCACGGAGCATTTACTTTTGGCGTTGGTTTCAGACGGCAGCGCGGAAGTTCAAGCTATTGCAAAAGAATTTAAATTGACGTCAGATAAAATTCGAGATTCTGTGAAGAAAAATCGCCGCCAAAATGTAAATTCGGAAAATCCCGAAGAAGTTTATCAAGTTTTGGATAAATTCGGCAGGGATTTAACTCAAGCCGCGCGCGCAGGCAAACTGGATCCTGTTATTGGGCGTGATGAAGAAATTAGGCGCACGATTGAAATTTTAAGCCGCCGTACAAAAAATAATCCTGTGCTTATTGGAGAACCGGGCGTCGGTAAAACTGCGATTGTTGAAGGACTTGCTCGGCGAATTGTAGCGGGCGATGTTCCCGAGTCTTTGAAAAATAAAACTTTGTACGCACTTGATATGGGCGCGTTAATTGCCGGCGCAAAATTCCGTGGCGAATTTGAGGAACGTTTAAAAAGCGTGCTTGGTGAAATTGTTAAATCTGACGGGCAAATTTTACTGTTTATTGATGAAGTTCATACAGTTGTAGGCGCGGGCAAGGCTGAAGGTGCAATGGACGCGGGCAACTTGTTAAAGCCAATGATGGCGCGCGGCGAATTGCGCTGTATAGGTGCAACAACTTTAAACGAGTACAGAAAATATATTGAAAAAGATACTGCGCTTGAAAGACGTTTTCAGCCGGTAATGGTAGGCGAGCCGACGGTTGAGGATACAATTACAATTCTGCGCGGCTTGAAAGAACGCTATGAAGTTCATCACGGCGTTAGAATCAGGGACGCGGCACTTGTAGCGGCGGCTACACTTTCTGACAGATATATTTCGGATAGATTTTTACCGGATAAAGCAATAGATTTAGTTGACGAGGCGGCGGCGAAACTCCGTACCGAAATTGAATCATTGCCCGCGCCTATCGACGAAACACGCCGAAAAATTATGCAGTTTGAAATTGAAGTGCAAGCCCTCAAAAAAGAAAATGACGCCGCCTCAAAAGAAAAATTAAAATCTATCGAGGCAGAAATTGAAACTTTGCAAGCTCAAGAAAAAGTCCTGCGCGACAAATGGGAGGCTGAAAAACAATCAATTTTGCGTGTACGTGCCATTAAAAAGGAAATTGACGACGTTAATACAGAAATGGCGGCGGCTGAACGCGCCTATGATTTACAAAAACTTTCTGAATTGAAATACGGCAAACTTCCCGAACTTATGAAAACTTTGCAAAATGTTGAAAAAGAAATTGCCGAGCATAACAAGGGCGAACGCCTTTTGAAGGAAGAAGTTGGCGAAGAAGATATTGCAAAAGTTGTAAGTCGCTGGACGGGTATTCCAATTACAAAAATGATGACGGGCGAACGTGAAAAACTTTTACACCTTGAAGACACTTTACATCAGCGCGTTGTCGGACAAGATGAGGCGGTAAAAGTTGTAAGCGAGGCAATTTTACGCGCGCGCGCAGGTATCAAAGACCCCAACCGCCCAATAGGTTCATTTATCTTTTTGGGACCAACAGGCGTCGGCAAAACTGAACTTGCAAAAACTTTGGCAGAGGCTTTATTCGACGATGAACGCAGTATGATTCGCGTTGACATGTCAGAATTTATGGAAAAGCATACTGTTGCAAGATTAATCGGCGCGCCTCCCGGTTACGTCGGTTACGAAGAAGGCGGGCAACTTACAGAGGCAGTAAGACGCCGCCCTTACAGCGTAATTTTGCTTGACGAAATTGAAAAGGCTCATCACGACGTTTTCAACGTACTTTTGCAGATTCTTGACGACGGCAGGTTGACTGACGGCAAAGGGCGCGTTGTCAACTTCAAAAATACCGTTATCATTATGACAAGTAATTTGGG
>CALGGV010000117.1 GCA_937915725.1 uncultured Selenomonadales bacterium | reverse complement strand
CGTCTTCCGTTTTCAATCAGCGCGAAAGGAGGTTTTAAAATGTGGCACTTTTACAAAAAATTAAAAGTAAGCTTGTATCCTTAAAACAGATTTTTAATTCCGGCGGCAATACCGGCAGAACAATTTCAATGTCGGAAATAATGGAAATGTTTAGCGGCAGTTACAACGCCGAATTGGGCAGTGATTTAAGCGAAATTGTATTTTTTAGCTGTTTAAAAGTTTTGGCGGAAAATTTGGGCAAAATGCCTTGTTACGTTGTGGACGGGGACAAGCGCAGAATGGAAAAGCATAGTCTAATGTGGTTTTTAACAGTCAAGCCCAATAATTATCAAACACCAGCCCAATTTTTTACTTTACTTGAATTTTGTCGTAACTATTACGGCAACACTTACGTTTATATAAATTGCAAAGATAATGGCGAGATTGAAGGGCTTTACCCGCTAGACCCGCGCCGCGTCCAGATTTGGATAAATAACAGCGAACGTTTTACGGAAAGACCTTTTTATTATTTTTACACAGATGATCGCACAGGCAAAAGTTATTATTTTTCGCCGGAAGAAATTTTGCACTTCAAATCAAGTGTAACAGACAGTAGCGGGCTTGTTGGAAAATCTGTAAGAGAAATTTTAGCTGAAACTTTTCGGAGTGCGAAAGCAAGCACCAAGCTACTTAATGACCTTTTTACAAATGGTTTAACGGCAAGTGCTGTAGTCAAGTATAGTGGCGATTTAAAGCGGGAAAGTCAAGACCGTTTACTTGATGAAATAATAGCGCAGTCGAAAGAAAAAGGACGGCGTTTAATTACATTGCCAATAGGATTTGACTTGCAAAAATTAGATATGTCATTAGCCGACAGTCAATTTTTCGAGTTGAAAAAATTTACAGCTTTACAAATTGCCGCCGCCTTTGGAATTTCACCAGACCAGATTAACGACCTTACAAAATCTTCATACGCCTCAAGCGCGGCACAGCAACTAGCATTTCTTCAAAATACGCTACTATATATCCTCACGAATTACGAACAAGAATTGAATTGCAAACTTTTAACGCGGGAAGAAATTTTAAGCGGCTTGCATTTCAAGTTTAATCAGAATGTTTTGCTTAGAGCAAATCCAGAAACGCAAGCGGCAATTATTCAGCAGTTAGTTCAAAATTCAGTGTACTCAATTAATGAAGCGCGCGAATTACTGGACAAGCCAGCTTGTGAAGACGGCGATACAAGAATTGTCAACGGAGCATTTGTCAGATTGCAGGATATAGGAGTAGCTTATAAAAATAAAGAGAGCTAAATTTAATTGTGTTGTTTCTTGTTTGAGATATTATTTTTTCGATTTTCGCCTGAAAGTTTGTAACCACAGGTACGAGAGCAACAAACTGCACGTGAGCTGGGATATTTCGGTTTAAAAATTTTGCCACATACGGGGCAGATTTTTTCAGCCGTTGTTTTTCTATTTTTTTTTGCTGTCAGTTTGAAACTACAAGCACGAGAACAACATTTGTTAGTTGAACTCGGATATTTTAATTTAAATGTTTTTCCGCAAATTGGGCAGATTTTTTCAACAGGTTGTTTTTTTATCGAATTTTTATGGAGATAATATTTGTGTCTACAGTTTGAAGAACAAAATTTACTTTCACTGAAACCTTGTGCGATATATTTTTTGCCGCAAAAGATACAAATTTTTTCTGAAGCAACAATATCATTATGGAGTTTGTGATGAAACGATTTAGTTAAGAGTTGCAAGTTTGAAATATCATTGTTTGCAGGATTTAAATCTTTGTGGTGAATCACATAACCTTTAGGAATTTCGCCAAAATAGTAATAATAAACTGCACGATGTAACGACGCAGAATTATTAACAAAATGCTTGGATTTATCAAGACGGTATTTTACACCATTAAAAGTTTGGTGAGTGTCGTCGATAATTTCAACTTGCGGCGGCGCGGTTAAATCGTTAATTAAAACGTCGATGCGATGAAGTTCAAAATCGTTTTCAGCGAAGTTTTTTAAAACTTCAAGGGCAGTTAAAACTTGTTCATTCATTTGCATAAATATCAAATCCTTTCATTGACACAAACGGCGGGAATTGCTAAAATAAACACGGAAAATCCCCGCTTGTATCTGATTGTAGCGATTAGATTTTACAACGCGGGGTTTTCTGCTGTCAAGGATAAAAAAATATCAGCCGTCAGAAATGGCGGCTTTTTTAGTGGAGGTGATAATTTAAATGCTAACAATCAAGGATAAAGCGGAAATAGCGGAAATTTATTTAAGCGGCGATATTGTAGATGATGATTATGGCGGCGCAATGGATTATTGGTACGATGGCAACACAACAGGTTATGAATTTCCGGCGAAACTTAGGGCGCAGTTGGAAGAAGTCAAAGATAAAGAATTGGAGATTCACATAAACAGTTACGGCGGCAGTGTATTTGCTGGCGTAGCAATGGCAAATTTCGTAGCACAGCACAAGCCGAAAACTACTTGTATTGTTGACGGAATAGCGGCAAGCATAGCAAGCCAAATATTTTTCTCGGCGGACGTTTGCAAAATTCCAACAAACGGCTATGTAATGTTACATCGCCCTTTCACTTATACCGAAGGCAACGCTGAAGATTTACGCAAGGCGGCTGAAGTTTTGGATACAATTCAGGCGGGGCTTGAAACAACGTATCAGAAAAAGGCGTTGGACGGCGTAACGGTTGAAGATATTCGACAAATGATGAATGAGGAAACGTGGCTTACAGGAACAGAGGCGGCAGAAAAATTTAACGTCAAACTGATTCAACCTGTAAAGGCGTTAAACTACGTCGGAGACAGGAATAAATTTATAGCGGCAGGGATAAAAAACATACCCGCGCCGCTTAATTTTTTGGAAAATGAAATTGACGAAGTTTTAAAAGAGGCGGAGGCGTTGATTAATGGAAGATTATGAGTTTTATTCGGTAATTGAAAAGGCTAACACGCCGCAGATTGAGGATTTAATTCAAGAAGAAATTTTTATAGACAGGTTTTGTGCAGAGACAGCAAAAAAAGTTTTGTCAGTATCAAACCACTATCACGTTAACAAGAATGATTTACTGGAAAAAGTAGAAAATTGGATTAATAGAATTGAAAGCAAGGTGGCAGAAAATGAAAAAATCAGATGAATTGAAACAGGCAATTTCAGGCAAAAAGCTTGAAGTTGAAAATCTGCAACAAAAAATGAGAATTGAAGACGCACTTAAAGCGGCAGAAGAACTTAAAAAATTGAACGCGGAATGCAAAATTGCGCTTGCGTTGGAAGAATCTGAATTTGAAAATTTCAGCAAACAAGAAAAAACCTGCGCGACGAACTCAACGGCAACAGACGCCGTAAAATTGCGTAACCGCGCCTTTAATAAATTGGTTTTAAATCCTTTGCGCACATTCCCCGAACCGTTGACGGACGAAGAAAAACACGCTTATTTTAATGTTAGCGGCAGTCCGGGACAACCGGGACAGATTGAAAGCATAAACACAAAGGGCGGTTATCTTTTACCCCAGGAACAAATGGCGCAGTTGCAGGAGTTTAGAAAAGATTTTGTGGCGTTGAAAGATTATGTAAATGTGGTAAGTACAAATTACACTTCCGGCAGATGGGCGACTTATACGCAGCAAGATTTAGAATTTCAATCTTTTGCCGAAATGACAGATATACCGGAAAGCGACGTAACATTTGCAGAGGCAACATACACAATTTCGGATATGGGCTTGATACTGCCAATTTCCAATCAGTTAATTGCAGACGCTGATATAGATATTATAAGTTTTATGGGGCGCCAACTTGCTGAAGGCGCAGTAAAAACCGAGAATAAGGCGATTTTAACGCCGCTTGAAAAATTAATAACAGGCGATACGGCAACCAGCATACCGGAGGCAACAACGATCACTTCATATAAATCTTTGAATACGGCACTATGGAAAACACTTGACGGCGTTTATTACAATTCGGCAAAAATTTTTACTAATCAAGACGGCTTTTTGTGGCTGGCAAACCTTGATGACGCGCAGAATAAACCCTTGTTTGTTCCAGATGTTACGGAGCCAAATAAGTATCGTTACAGGGGGAAAGAAATTGTAGTTTTGCCAAATACAACTTTGCCGAATAAAACAATAAGCAGTAAGAGTTACGCGCCGTTTTTTGTGGGCGATATGAGGTCGTATCTGACATTTTTTGAGAGACAAGGTATGGAATTGGCAACCAGTTCCGAGTTGTTTTTCAAGAAATATGGTTACGCACTTCGCGCAGTTATCCGTTTCGGCGTAGTTGTTACAGATTCCAATGCAATGACGGCGTTAAAAGTTGAAGTGTAGGGCAATGGTTACTTTATCAAAATTAAAATCGTACCTGCGAATTGATATTGACGCAGAAAACGAATTGTTACAGGGATTTTTGGAAACTGCGCGAGCATATTTGACAGGAGCAATTTCAAATTTCACGGAAAACTATTCAACGTATCCTGAATTTGCAAATAAAGCAGATTTTTTGCAAATGATATTGGCGGCAGAATATTATCAAAACAGGGACAATTCTGAGCATAATTTTAGCTATACGATAAAATCACTTATGGCGCAGTTACAGTATTTTGACGAAAGCTAGGAGGTGGAATAATGAGATATAGTGTAAAAGGCGATGACGCAATTCAGATAACCGAAACAAGTGGCACGATACAAAATATTAGTTCCGGCAATAATGATGTTGAAATTTCAAATAGTGCGGATTTTAGTGACAGTTTTATTTTGTTTAAAGGTCAATATGTAGGTTTTACGGAGCAATTATATATTAGGGCGCGTGAGCCAGAAAAAAGTTTAGTCGAAGTCAATGTAGCCCCTTTTGTAGTTAGCGGCAGTGGTAACAGTAGCAGCAT
>CALGGV010000116.1 GCA_937915725.1 uncultured Selenomonadales bacterium | reverse complement strand
ATACCGTACGATTTATCCGCGCCGCCCGGCGTAATTCTGCGCAAAAAAATAATTTCGTTGCCGCGCTCCTTAACCGCCGTGCAAAAATTTTCAATATTGGTAGAATTGTCGGCAAGGTCTGTTAATTCGTGGTAGTGCGTCGCAAAAAGTGTTTTGGCGTGAATTTTTTTATCAATGTATTCAATGACTGCGCGGGCGATACTCATACCGTCGAAAGTTGAAGTGCCGCGTCCGACTTCGTCCAAAATTATCAAACTGCGATTGGTTGCATATTTTAAAATTTGTGCAACTTCATTCATTTCAACCATAAAAGTTGACTGCCCGCTAACCAAATCATCACTTGCGCCAATCCTTGTAAAAATTCTGTCAACCGGCGAAATATTTGCACGCGCCGCGGGAATAAAACTGCCGGCTTGAGTCATTAACATTATCAACGCAACTTGCCGCATATAGGTAGATTTTCCCGCCATATTCGGTCCGGTTATAATCATAATTTCGTTTCGCGCAGGATTTAAATTTGTGTCATTTGGAACAAAAAGACTGTTCGACAAAATTTTTTCAACGAGCGGATGACGCCCGTCTTTAATTTCGATTTTGCCTTCAATGTTTAAATCGGGGCGCACATAATTATTCATTTCCGCTGCCTCCGCCAAACTTGCAACTGCGTCAAGCAGGGCAATTCTTTTAGCCGTGTCTTGAATCTGTGCGAGGCAATTTTTAATTTTGTCACGAACAAGGCAAAAAATATTGTACTCAAGATTTACAATTTTTTCTTGTGCGCCGAGAATTTTTATTTCAAAATCTTTAAGTTCCTGCGTAATGTATCTTTCGGCATTTGTAAGCGTTTGTTTCCTGACGTAATTGTCGGGGATTTTATCTGCGCCGCTGTGTCGAACTTCAATATAGTAGCCAAAAACTCTGTTGTAGCCGACTTTCAAGGAACGAATACCGGTACGCATTTTTTCTTTATCTTCAAATTCCTGCAAAAAGCCGCGGCTGTCAGTTGAAATTTTTCTGTATTCGTCTAGTTCGTCGCTGTACCCGCGATTAATAATTCCGCCGTCACGAATTGTAAGCGGCGCGTCTTCAGAAATTGCGCGTTCGATTAAATCAACTTCCGCCGAATAATCTTTCAAGCCGTCGCGGCACGCCTTCAAAATATCTGAAGAAATTTTTTCCATTGCAGATTTAATTTTGGGAAGGACGCGCAGGGAAATTTTCAGTGCGGTTAAATCCCTTGCGTTGGCACTGCCAATTTCAATTTTTGTCATTAATCTTTCAAGGTCTTTAATTTCTTTCAAACTTTCCTGCAGATTTTTTCGCAGTGTAAAATTTTTGAAAAGTTCATCAACCGCGTTAAGCCTGCGATTAATCGCCGCAATGTCAACGAGCGGACTTTCTAACCAGCGGCGCAAAAGTCTGTTTCCCAGCGGCGTTTTTGTATAATCCAAAATTGCAAACAGTGTATCTTTTTTGGAGCCTTCGCGCAGGTTGCGTACAATTTCAAGATTTCTCAAAGTATTTGAATCTAAAATTAAATGACTGCTTAAATCCAGCCGCGTCAACTTCGACAAGTGATTTAAATCCGTGCGTACGGTTTTATGTAGATAATTCAACAAAAATTCAACGGCGGCGGCGGCGTTTTCTGCAACGGGAAAATCTTTTTCTTCAAAATGCTTGCTTAAAAAATCAGATTTTTCTTCGGCGTCAAAATTCGTAAAAGTACAATTTCCCAATTTCAATTTGACGAAAGATTTTAATTTGTCGGCAAAAGTTAAATCGTCGGTAGTCAAAATTTCGTGCGGCGTCAATCTGTACAATTCGTCACAAAGATTTTGCACGCGGTCTTTTCCTTCATACAGGCAATAAAAAATTTCGCCGGTAGAAACGTCGGCGCACGCAAAAGAAATTTCGCCGCCATTTTCGTACACAAGAGCAAGATAATTGTTATTGGCGTCAATCAAGGTATCGTCGGTTAAAATTGTGCCGGGCGTAACAATTTTTGTAAGTTCACGATCTGTTAAGCCTTTCGCCTT
>CALGGV010000115.1 GCA_937915725.1 uncultured Selenomonadales bacterium | reverse complement strand
GAATTAAGGAGGCGAAATTTTGTACACGAAAAAAATTTATTTCAGCGGCGATTTAGATATTTTGATTGAAACTTTTGAAGGCGTCAAAGGCGTTGTAAAAGTTACGGCGGGAAATATTTCAGCGCAAAATGTCATAAGTTATGCTTACAGGGAGCCGCGCACGCTTGAAAATATTTCCGGCGTCGAAATTGAATTTAATCCAAAAAAAATTGATATTTCAACACTGCTTGATATTCTTTTCAACAATTTGAATCCCTACGAAGAAAATAATTTGGGCGTTTACTACACAATGGGCGAAGACACGCCGCAGGTTGAACTTCATATGAATTTTGTTGCGAACAAGGGCAAATGTCCCGCGTCGAGTTCAGCCGCGCTTATTATGAACGACCCCAACAGCAACCCGCGCTTGAATCGTCAATGTTACGTTAATTTTGGCAGATTTAAAAATTTCAGACAGTAAAACTTTTTTAAGCCCAAAATCGGCTCTAATTTCAACGAGAAGGCACTTTTAAAAACTTTTACGATATTTTGTTTGAATCTTTAATATTGCGTTAATTTCGGCAAATTTTAAAATTTCAAACAGTAAAACTTTTTTAAGCCCAAAACGGGCTCTAATTTCAACGAGAAGGCACTTTCAAAAACTTTTACGATACTTTGTTTGAATCTTCAATATTGCGTTAATTTCGGCAGATTTTAAAATTTTGTTATTTCTAATACGGCATTTCTTTCTTTAGAAGAAAGAAACGCCTAGCAAAGAAAGAATCCTTCGCCCGCCTGCGTTTTTCGCGTTTAATGTTACAGTAATTTAAAATTCCAGCCGCGTTTTCTCACGTTTTCTAATCTTAAAGTCACAAGCAAAAACGAAGTGCGGCGGGCGTATAACGCGCCTTTTTCTCTTTTCAGTTTATCGATTAGTTACACGCTCCTAAAATTTGCCCTACGCAAAGTCCGCCGTCATTTGGCGGGATTAATTTTTGGCGCAAAACTTTTAAGCCGCGCAATTTTAATTTTTTAAGTGTCAAGGAAGTTAAAAGCGAATTCTGGAAACAGCCGCCGCTTATTGCGACGGTTTTTATTTTTGTCTGAAGTGAAATTATTTCGCAAGCCTGCGCGACCATTTCAGCAAGTTGCACATGAAAAAATTTTGCCAAATCTGCAACTCCCGCGCCGTTCAATCTGCGCAATAAAATTTCATTAAAAAGTTCGTCCGTCGGTAAAATTAAATCTTTTCCAACTGTAAAATCGCCGTGCAAATTTTTTGTCGAAGTTTCAGCCACACTTTGCAATTTCATAGCCGCCTCACCTTCATAACTTGAAACTTTGCAAATTCCCAAAATTGCGCTAACTGCGTCAAAGAGCCGCCCGCAACTTGTAGATTCAACGCAGTTTAAATTTTTTTCCAACATTAAAATTTGCGCGTTGATATTTCTTTCTTCAACCAAATTTAAATCCTTAGCAACGGAAAAATCTTTCAGCATTGAAATTGCACTGCGCCAACTTTCTTTTGACGATTTATCGCCGCCCGCTTGCCTAAATTTTGCAATGTGTCCGACGCGCCTATAATTTTTTGTATCGCAAATAAAAATTTCGCCGCCCCAAATTGTGCCGTCCGCGCTGTAACCTGTACCGTCAAACGCCACGCCTATTACCTCGCCGTTAAAATTATTTTCTGCCAAACAACTTAAAATATGTGCGTAATGGTGTTGAACTTTTACAAGCGGAATTTGTAAATTTTGGGCAATTTCGGCGGCAACTTTTGAAGTTTGATAACGCGGGTGTAAATCGCAAGCCACAACTTTTGGGCGAATTTCCAACAAGTCCATCATTCGGCGAATTGAACTTTTCAAAATTTCAACCGTGCGTAAATCGCTAACGTCCCCAATATAAGGCGAAGGATACAGCAAATTATTTTTCGCAAGGCAGAAAGTATTTTTGAGTTCGCCGCCTATAGCTAATGCAGGGATTAGGGAATTGTCAAAAAAAATTGGAAGTGGCGAATAGCCGCGACTCCTGCGAATAATTGAGGGCTCATTGTCGATAAAATCCATAACCGAATCATCGGCGCGCATTAAAATTTTTCTGTCATTTGAAATAATCACGTCACAAAAATCGCCAAAACTTTCAGCCGCCGTTTCGTCATCAATCGCAATGGGAACGCCGGAAGGGTTGCCGCTCGTCATTACAAGCGCAGTTGGAAAATTTTTTATTTCGTCCGGAAAATTGAAAATCAGCAAATGTAACGGCGTGTAAGGCAACATTGCGCCAATTTTATTTATATTCGGTGCAACATTTTTGGCGATTGTGGAATTATTTTTTTGCAAAAGTACAATCGGTTTTTGTGGGCTGTCTAAAAAAATTTTTTCATTGTCAGTCAAAAAACATTCGGCTTGAACGGCGGCAATATCTTTGAACATTACGGCGAAAGGTTTAGTCGGGCGAATTTTACTTTCACGCAACTTTTGAACGGCGGCAAAATTTTTAGCATCGCAAGCCAAATGAAAACCGCCAATACCTTTAATCGCCGCAATTCCGCCGCCTGCCAAAATTTTTCTAACTTTTTTTATTGCGTCGTGATTTTTTTCGTGCGAATTTAAAATATAAACCTTCGGACCGCAATTATTACAGCAAATTGGTTGAGCGTCAAATCTGCGCGAGGCAGGGTTAAAATATTCGGCGGCACAACTTTCGCACATTGGAAAATTTTTCATTGAAGTGCGCTCTCTGTCGTAGGGCATATTTTCCAGAATCGAAAGGCGCGGACCGCAAGCCGTGCAATTTATGAACGGGTGTAAATATCTTTTATCGGCGGGGTTGAAAAGTTCGCTCGCGCAGTTTTCACAAATTGCAATATCCGGCGAAACAAAAATATCGCCAGCCTCATGTTCACTTTCGACAATTTTAAAATCGGTAAAAATTTTTTCAGTAAAAATTTCTGTAACGTCAACTTTTAAAATTGCACTGCGTGGCGGAGCTTTTTCAGTTATCGCCTTAACAAAATTTTCAAGATTTTTGGGCGTACCCTGTGCGAAAATTTCAACGTACGAGCCCTTGTTTGCAACAGTTCCCAAAATAAAAAAATCGCCGGCAATTCGACTGATAAACGGGCGAAAACCGACGCCTTGTACAATTCCAAAAACTTTTATATTCAACAACATTTATAAAATCAACGCCTTTTTATTTCTGTTGAGGCAAATTACTAATTAAATGCATAGAGGCACTTATGAGACAAGAAATTAAAACGTCAAAATCGCCCGTGTCTTTTTTCAGTACTTCCTTAAATTTTTCATAAATTTGGAATTGCGGGATATTTCCATAAGCGCGCATAAGCCAGCCAACATTTTGCATTGTGATATTATGAATAACGGCGTGACGGTATTGTGGATTTTTTTGAAAAAATTTAATACCGCCCATAAATTCGTCAACGTGTTTCAAGCCGTTAATAATTCTATCCAATTTATTATAAATTCCTTCAAAATTAAAATTTGCGTTTAAAGCCTTTGTACTTAAAGAATTGGGATAACGGCGGGAAACATAAAAAGCATTTGGTAAAATTATAATTGTTTTTGCCAAACAAATAAGCTCGAAAGTCCAGTAACTGTCTTCTTGCATAATCGGCAAAAATTTTATTTCGTTTTCAACCAAAAAATCTCTTCGCAAAAATTTTAACCATGGAACAACTTCAAAGTAATTTTCGCTCCATAATTTTATTCTCATAGGCATATTTTCTGACAGCGATTTTAAAGTATTGTCGTTGGGGTTTCCTACAAATGCAGTTTCCTTTAAAAATTTTTCACCGACGCCTGAAGAAATAATATAATTTTTTCCCATTAAAACATCAGCTTTAAAATTTTCAGCTACATTATAAAAATTCTGTAAAGTTCCAACGGCTATAACGTCGTCACTATCCATAAAATAAATATATTTGCCGCGGGAAAATTCTAAGCCTTTGTTGCGCGGCGGACCGGCACAGCCTCTGTTACTTTTGGTGTGGAGTAATTTTAACCGCCCGTTAAATTGTGGCATGAAACTTTCAACAATTTCGCAACTTTTATCAGTCGAACAATCGTCAACAACAATTACTTCAATATTTTCCATATCTTGTGACAAAACGCTTTTTAACGCCTCAGCAATATATTTTTCCACGTTGTACATTGGCATAATCACTGAAATTAGCGGAATTTCACTTGCCATAATCATACCCCCTTTGCATTTAAAAAAAATTCATTGTAGTACAAACAAATTTTTGGGAAAGTCATATAGGCGATTAACTCGTTGACTTCTTCCAAAATTGCGCCGTATTCTTTACCAACAAAATAGCCGTGGTCTCCAAATTGCGAAACTAAAATTGCAACAGTCATCACGATTAATGCATCAACCGGCTTTTTTCCAAATAACATTCTTTTTAGCGGAATAAATTTTAAAAGTATCGCCAACAACGCCAAAATATAAATCGTCAAAAAAATATAAATTTGCTTACGGTAGGGAAAATCTGCCATCATTACAAAAGTTGGTTCACCTGAAGGAAAAGCTCCGGTTTGAAAAAATACCCGCCCATAACTTAATTCACGCATTGCAAACAAAATCATTAACGCCGCGCAAAATCTGTGAAACCATTTTGAATTTGAATTTTCAGCCGATAAACTCAATTTGAAACTTAAAGCGGCAGAAAATAAAAGTACTGCCACTTGTAAATTTTCGATTAGCCCGTTTTCAAATGCTACTTTTGGCGGCAATACAAATGACAGCGGAAAACTTAACGCCACTAATGCTAAATTAATTTTTAGATACATTGTGTTTTTCAGTTCCAATCCGGCAGATTTTCAATTTCTTTTAAAATTGTACCGTCAAGATAATCAATTTCGGTAATTTCGATATGGAGTGCGCTTTTTCTGAAACCGTGTTTCATAACGTCAGAATCTTGTTTAACGAAAGGATTTAAAATTTTATTAATTTCAAAAGTTTGAACGCCGTTTTCAGCGTTAGTAACTTCGAGTTCAAAGGGCGTAATTCCTGCATTGCCGTCTTTCCCGTCAAGAATGACGCGCCCAATAATTTTTTCAACCGGTTTATCAGAAAAAAAATCTGCGTCAAGTGAAATTTTTAAAGTTTTAGAAAAGCCGTATTCGTCGCCTTCAGTTACTTCAGTTGAAAATTTTTTTACTTCAAAAGTTCGTGCAATTTCTTCTTTAATTGGAACGTTCAAACTTTCCAATTTAATTTTTAAGGCGCGTTTTACGCCGAGATAGTAGCCTTCAAATCCTTTTGCGTCGATAATTTTCCATTCGTTATCACTGATTTTTTGCAAAGTAATTTCAATTTCAAAATCAAAATTCATTGCCGCGTTGTGAAAATTAATTGTGGAATAAGCCGCGCCGTCAATTACAACCGGCTTTGAATAATTATTAATAATACACGTATCGACGCCGGATTTTTTCAACCATTTTTGCATTTCGCTTGAATCATCCGGAAAATTAACTTTGCCCGTTGAAATATAATCTTTAAGTGCGCTTTTTGAAATGTCAACAAAATCTTCGCGCAGATTTTCATAAGCGTTTGAAAGTTCCAAAGTTGAATAAATCATTGAGTTTACGCCGTCGTTAATTTTTGCGGTTGAAATTTCAGTGGCGGCATTTTCGAGAATTTTTTCAGTGTCAACAAGTCTGTAAAAAGTTTCTGTATCGTGATATTCTGTAGCCTCACGAATAATTTTTATTGAATAGACAGGCAGAGTTTGAATTTTTTGCATAGCTTGCCAACTACAAACGCCCATTGCCACAAGCGCAATTAAAATCAGCGGTACAACGATTATCAAAATTTTTTTCATTAAAATCTAATCTCTCCCAAAAATTAAATCAGGGCGGCGTTGCATTGTAATTTCAAATGCTTTCATTTGCCGCCACTTTGCAATTTCGGCGTGGTTGCCGCTAAGTAAAACTTCCGGCACTTCCAGCCCTTCAAATTCACGTGGGCGCGTGTATTGCGGATAGCTTAACATATTTTCAAAAAATGAATCAGTTTCTGCAGAATCTGCCGCGCCCAAAACGTCCGGTAACATTCTTGCAACCGCGTCAACTATCGCCATTGTTGGAATTTCGCCGCCTGTCAAAACGTAATCGCCGATTGAAATTAATTCATCTGCTAAAGTGTAAATTCTGGCATCAAATCCTTCATAGTGTCCGCAAATAAAAATTAACCAGTCAACCTGCGCGAGTTCCTTAGCTTTTTCTTGATTGAAAGTTTTACCGGCGGGATCTGTGATAATAATTCTGCGCGAGGGCGAATTGGAATTTTTTAAAATCGAACGCACGGCGCGAAACATTGGCTCCGGTTTTAAAACCATTCCACTACCGCCGCCAAATGGTGAATCGTCAACTTGCTTATGTTTATCAAATGCAAAGTCTCTAAGTTGCGTTAATCGAATTTCCAAAATTTTATTGTCAATGGCGCGTTTAATAATGCTGTCTCCAAAAACGCCGCTGAACATTTCCGGAAAAAGTGTAATTATGTCAATTTCTTTTGTCATATAAACTCCATTTTAAATTTTCTTTAATCCCTAACACCTAGAATTTGTTTACAAATGGAAGATTAAAAGGCGCAAAGGACGCCCGCCGCACTCCGTTTTTGCTTGTGACTTTAAGATTAGAAAACGTGAGAAAACGCGGTACATACTTTAAATTACTGAAAAGTTAGACGCGAAAAACGCAGGCGGGCGAAAGATTCTTTCTTTGCTAGGCGTTTCTTTCTTCTAAAGAAAGAAATGCCGACTTGTTAATTTTTAAAAATTTTGAAAAAACTCCTAGCCCCTATTCCCTAAAATCCCTGTCGTTCAAAGTGATTTTCGCGTTGCTTATCAATCGCTGTAACTCTCAAAGACTGTTCAGCCGTATATTCAAATTTCACGTCAACAAAAGTTTGACCTTTCGGCGCAGGCGGTAAATTTTTCAAACTCAAAGTGCCGCGATAACGATGATATTTTAAATCAGATTTAGTTTCGTCGCCCGCCTCATAAATATTAATGTCAATGCGCGTTTGATTGTCAAAAACAGTTTCATATTCCCGCGTAATTTCGCACGGGTAGGGCGTCCCTTTATCAAGCAATTTATCAAAAACCATTTTATTTTCAAAATTTATAATCGCCACGCCTAAAGAATGTGCCAGCACGCTTTTAATTTCAATGCTGTTATCGTTATTTTTCAATTCAGCAACACGCGCCGCGCCGCTCGCTACAAGCCGCAAATTTTCAGAATCAGTTTCCGGAGTTTTGCCGAGTTCCCTTGAAATTTTTTGGCGAATGTAGGGAATTTTACAAGTGCCGCCCGCTAAAATCAAATTTCCAATTTCATCAAGCGTCAAATTATTTTCAACTATAAAATTTTCCAGTTTGTCAAAAATTTTTTCGTACAATGGACGGCAAATTTCGTCAAAATCTGCGCGAGTCAAACTGAAATGCAAAGAATAACTTTTGCCGTCAAATTTCGTTAAATCAGTCAAATTTATTTCGCAAAATTCCTCATTGCTCAAATTTTCCTTAATCCTGCGCGCCTCAATCATAAGGCGATTTAAAAGCTTGTTGTATTCACTTTCGGCAACCATCGCCGTAAAAGAATTTGAAAGATTAATTTTCGCCTCTTCCTCAATCTGATAAATCAGCCGTTCAAAAATAATCCTGTCGAAATTATCGCCGCCAAATCTGTCATCGCCGTCAATCGCCGTTGCCTTGTAACTTTCGCCGTCTTTTTCCAAAATGCTTAAATCAAAAGTACCGCCGCCAATATCGATAACCAAAATTTTTTTGTCAACCGGTTTATCGTGGAAAATTTCAACAGCCGCCGCCGTAGAATCTTCCAAAATCCATAAAATTTCAAAGCCGGCAATTTCGCCCGCCTTGCGAATTTCGGCGCGTTGATTATCATTAAAAATCGCAGGAATTGTTATAACCGCGCCAATTTCAATATTTTCTGCCAAATTATTTTTTTCGATAAATTGCCGCCGAATTTCCTTAAAAATTTCAACCGCAAAATCTGTAGGGCTGTAAATGTAGCCGTTGCAATTCCAATTTTTGTTAAGCTCCAAATTTCCAATAAAATTTTTCGCAGAACTAATTATATTTTCCGGTTGGATTGCGCCCTTGTTTTGCGCGGCAAGTCCAACGCTGACTTCGCCCAATTCGTCAACAAAAATTACACTCGGTAAAGTTGTCAAAAATTTTCTTTCGCCGTCCATAAAATAACCGGTTGCAGTTTTTGTAGTTCCAAAATCTATCCCAATAACATAATCGTACAACATAAATTTTCCTCCGCTGTAATAAGCGGAATTTTAGCATTTCCCGCCCGCTCCTGCAACATTTTTAAATTAAAACATACATTTTTTTTGATTTACAGGAATTTTTTCAGCAATAACGAAATAACAAGCGTAAAATTTTTTAGATTGGGGGAAATTTAAATGGCAGATTCAAAAAAAAGTTCATTATTACAGGCGGCTAACAAACTTAAAGCCGCAAAAAAAAGCAGTCCCGTTGGAAAAAATGACGGCTCAAAGGCTGCAAAGCCGAGAAATTCTGCGGACGGTGCTTTAAAAGAAAAAATCAAAGATACCGTTTCAAAATTTGAGGGCGAATAATAGTTTAAAATAATTTTTCAAGCCGGAGAAATTTTCCGGTTAAATTTTTTTGGAAGTGATGAAATGATTTTGCAACGCTACACAAAAATTTTTCTATTATCAGCGGTTTTTTTTATGGCGATAATGGCGGCAGGTTGTCTTGATGATGTTGATCCTGATTTTCAACAACCGCCCGCGCAACATTTCGCCGACACTTTTAGCCCTGAAGATAATTGGTTGATTTACTGGTATATTTGCGGCTCTAACCTTGAAAGTGACAACGGCGCGGCTACAAAAGATATTGAAGAAATGTTTGAGGCGCAACTTCCCGCAAATGTCAAAGTTTTAATTCAAGCCGGCGGTTCCAATGAATGGCAAAACGCCTTTGTAAAATCCGGCGCAACGAATTTATTTTTGTACAGCGCGGACGGCTTGCAGGAACTTGTTACCGCGCCAGACAGCGATATGGGCGATGCTGAAACTGTTGCAAGCTTTTTGCAATTCGGCAAAGATAATTTTGAGGCAGATCACCGCGTATTTGTATTTTGGGATCACGGCGGCGGCAGTGTTTTTGGACTTTGCCACGATGAACGCACTGAAAATATTTTGACTTTGAATGAAGTTAGAGATGCATTTGCGGCGGTTTATGATGCAAATGAAGAAAATCCGCCCTTTGAAGTTATCGGCTTTGATACTTGCTTAATGGCAACTTACGAAATGGCTAATACTTTGTACGGCTACGCACATTATATGGTTGCCTCTGAAGAAATTGAACCCGGCAACGGCTGGCAGTATACAAGTTGGCTAAAATCTTTGGGCGAAAATCCCGCAATGAGCGGCGCACGTTTAGGACAAGTTATTTGTGACAGCTACTACGCGGGTTGTGAAGATGCGTGGACTGAAGATACTGCAACTTTGTCTGTTATCGACTTAACAAAACTTCCTAACCTTCGCACAGCTTATGAAAATTTCGGTATTGAGGCTCTCAGACTTTCTGCGCAAAATCCCAGAAAATTTTTCTCGCAACTCGGACGTAACGCCAAAAACTCCGAAAATTACGGCGGTAATACTCGTGAAAATGGTTACTACGATATGATTGACATTGGAGATTTAGCCGAAAACTCAAAAGATTTATTGCCGCAAACTGCCTCAACTTTAATTCGTGCGGTTGATGATGCAGTTATTCACAAAGTTCACGGACCTTACAGAACAAAGGGCGGCGGTATTTCCGGCTTTTATCCATATTCCGGCAACGATCAAATGTACGCCATGTATACCAGAGTTAGTGCCGCGCCAAATTCTCAAAAATATTTGTACCATTATTTACTGCGCGGCTCCATTCCCAGTGAGGCAGAGGAAATTTTGGCAAGTACAGGCTTGCAAGAATTGCCGCAACCTCTCAGCGAAGGCGAAACGCTTTTTGACATTTCCAATTTGGAAGATTTAAAAATTCAAGTCGATAAAAAGAATAACGCCTTTGTACAGTTGACGCCCGAACAACTTGAAAATATCGCCTATATCAACTGTAATTTGGCTTACCTTGACGAAGAAGAAGATATAATTTTGTATTTGGGCAGCGATTCAAATGTTAAAATTGACTGGAAAAAAGGTACTGTAACAGATAATTTTGACGCAACGTGGCCAATGTTGGACGGACACCCCGTTTATATCGAAGTTAGCGCGGTACAAGACGATTATAATTTGTACTCAATACCGATTAAGTTAAACGGCGAGCGCGTCAATTTGGAGGCGGCGTACCAATACAGCACAAACAGTTATAAAATTATTGGCGCACGCAGACAAAATTCTGAAAAAGGTATGGCTGACAAAAATTTAATCAAACTTAAAACCGGCGATACAATTACAACTTTGCACTACGGTATGACAATCAGCGGCGACGATTCAGATTTGACAGAGGCTGAAGTCGATACTTTCACATTTACCAAAGATTCTAATCTTGCAGATGAAAGAATTGGCAACGGCGAATATTTGTACTGTTTTGAGTTCGTCACGCCCAACAATGAAAGTGCAAGCTCACAATTTATCAATTTCAGCGTTGACGATTCAGGCATTACCACTAACGAAATTGAGGAATAAAATTTTTTACAGATTTTTTATCCTGCCGCGAGGCGGGATTTTTTTTGGGGGGATTTTCTGTGCCAACTTTGAATTGGCTCGGCAAAGATAAAGTTGTTACCTATCATCAGCACGTACCGTTTCATTTCCTAGACAAAAAATTTTCAGTTGGAAATTCCGAAAATATGATAATTCACGGCGATAATTTGTTGGCTTTAAAATCTTTGTTGCCGCGCTATGAAAGTAAAATCAAATGCATTTACATAGACCCGCCTTACAACACCGGCAATGAAGGCTGGATTTACAATGATAACGTTTCAGACCCGCGCTTGCAAAAATGGTTAGGGCAGGTTGTAGGCAAGGAAGGCGAAGATTTAACGCGCCACGATAAATGGCTCTGTATGATGTACCCGCGCCTTAGGTTACTTCAAAAACTCCTGCGCGACGACGGAGCTATTTTTATTTCTATCGACGATAACGAAGTTGCAAGCTTGAAATTTGTTTGTGATGAAATTTTTGGCGCGTCAAATTTTATCAGTCAAATTACGCTCGTTGCAAATTTAAGCGGGCGTGATTATGGCGGAATTGCAAGAATGCACGAATATATTTTAGTTTATAGAAAATCGCCGCTGTTACAATTAAATCTTATCAATGACGAAGAAGGCAAATTTAAAATGTTTGACAAATTCGGCGGCTTTGAACTGCGCGAGCTTAGAAATAGAAATGTGCGATTCAACGACGGCAACCGCCCAAATTTGTACTATCCTTTTTATATTGACACTGAATCAGCAGACGAAAACGGCTTACATAAAATTTCACTTGAAAAAAAAGAAAATTGGCTTGAGTTGTATCCGCTTGAATCACAAGGAATTAAAACTGTTTGGCGTTGGGGAAAAGAAAAAGCCACTGCAAATTTAAACGTCAACATAATGGCTAAGCCAATGAAGAATAACCGCTATATGATTGTTGAAAAATATCGTGAAGAAAAGAAAATGGCGCGTTCAGTTTGGATGGAAAAAGAATTTCGCAACGAAAGTGGCACTTTGCTTTTAAAAGAAATTTTCGGCGGTAAAGTTTTTGATTATCCAAAATCGCTTGAAACACTTTTAAGAATTGTTGAACTTGCAACAGAAAAAAATTCAATCGTTTTAGATTGTTTTGCAGGGAGCGGCACAACTGCCCACGCCGTTATAAATCTTAACCAACAAGACGGCGGCTCGCGCAGATTTATTTTAATCGAAATGGAAGACTACGCAGAAAATATCACAGCCGAGCGCGTCAAAAGAGTTGGCGGTAATTTTAATTTTTACGAATTGGGCGAAACTTTATTTGACGAAGACGGCTTTTTAAATGAAAATTTACCGCGTGAAAAAATTTTTGAGTATATTTACTTTAGCGAAACGGGGAAAAATTTTGTACCGAGCGCAGAGGAAAATTTAATGGGCGTAAACGATGACAGGGCGTATTATTTTTTTGAAAATTTGAGTTGGACAACGCTTGCCGAAATTAAAACGCGGGCAAAATATTACACAATCTACGCGGAGGCTTGCAACCTTAGCGACGCTGAACTTTCAAAATACAATATCACGTACAAACAAATTCCCTTCGACGTGCGCAGATATTAGGCTTTAAAATCAGTGTACTTTACATAAAGAAAAAGTTATAATACCTCCGAAAATAAAGGAGGAATTTTTTTTGAGTAAAACACTTGAAGAACTTGCATTGCTTGTACAAGGCACAAAAATTATCGGCGACGGCGAAACTTTAATTACGGGGATTGAGCACGATTCAAGAAAAATCACGGCGGGAAATTTATTTGTTTGTATGGAAGGCGCGCACGTTGACGGACACAATTTTATAAATTCGGCGGTTGAAAAGGGCGCGGTTGCAATTCTTACCACGCACGAAAATATTAATCTGCCTGCGGGAATTTCCGCGCTTGTTGTACCGGATATGTTGAAAACTTTGGCGGTTATCGTCCCGTACTTTTACGATTTCCCCGCAAAAAAAATGCGCGTCATTGGAATTACCGGCACGAACGGCAAAACTACCACAACTTATTTAATTCGTGAAATTTTAATTCGCGCAGGTTACAAAGTCGGTTTAATCGGTACAATTCAAATGATGATTGGCGAAGAAATTTACCCCGTCCACAACACCACGCCAAACGTTATGGATTTACAAAAAACTTTTGCCGAAATGTTAAGCAAAAATGTTGATTATGTTGTAATGGAAGTTTCAAGCCACGCCATCGCCGAAAATCGAATTGCCGGAATTGATTTTAACGTTGCAGTTTTTACAAATTTGACGCAAGACCATTTGGACTATCATAAAACGCTTGAAAATTATCGTGACACTAAGGCGAAACTTTTTGCAATGGCGAAAGATTTTGTTGTTGTGAATGTTGACGACGCGGCGGGCGCGGTTATGTT
This sequence comes from uncultured Selenomonadales bacterium, assembly GCA_937915725.1. GTDB lineage: Bacteria > Bacillota > Negativicutes > Selenomonadales > Selenomonadaceae > Quinella. The sequence continues at coordinate 6,633 of CALGGV010000115.1, read as the reverse complement.
GGAAAATGCAACTTGCCAAAAAATTACTTACAGCATTGAAAATAATTCAGACCTTCGCGCAGAAAATGTTGACGTACACGCGGGCGGCACATCTTTTAGCGTTGGGGATTTAAATTTGAATTTACACCTTACCGGAAAATTTAACGTCTATAATGCCCTTAGCGCGGTTGGAGTTGCACGGGCAGAAAACATATCAAGCGATACGATAAAAGCCGCTCTTGAGGATTTTAAAAGCGTTTCCGGGCGTTTTGAAAGAGTTTACGCAAAAATTCCATTTACAATTATTGTTGACTACGCACATACCCCCGACGGCGTTAAAAATGTTATCGAAACTGCGCGACAAATTGTCAAAAATAAAATTATTACGGTTTTTGGCTGCGGCGGCGACAGGGATAATACAAAGCGTCCAATTATGGGCAGGCTTGCGGCTGAACTTTCTGATATTGTCATTGCAACTTCAGATAACCCGCGCAGTGAAAATCCGCAAAAAATTTTGGCTGAAATTGAAGTCGGTATCAAAGAAAAAATCGGCGGCAAGCAATATGAATGTATCCCCGACAGGAAGGCGGCAATTTTCCGCGCCGTCGAAATTGCAACGGCGGGCGATATTGTTTTGATTCTCGGCAAAGGGCACGAAAATTATCAGATTCTGCGCGACAAAACTATTCACTTTGACGATAAAGAAGTTGCTTTGCAAGCAATAAGGGCTAAGGGCTAAGGATTAAGGATTAAGGGTTAAGGATTAAGGACTAGGGAGAAAAAATTTATGGAAAAATTAAGTTTGAATGAAATTGTGAAAGTTACAAACGCTGAAACAAATTTTACTGAAAATATTTTTTTTGAAGGCGTAACAACTGACAGCCGCAAAATTTCTCAAGGCGTTTTATTCGTTGCACTGAAGGGCGAAAAATTCAACGGCGAAACTTTCGCGCAGGACGCACTCAACAAAGGCGCGGCGGCAGTTTTGGTTAGTAAAACCGCGCCGAATTTCGACGGCGTAACTTTGAAAGTTGACGACACTTTAACCGCCTATCAGCAAATTGCAAAAAGTTGGCGGGAACGTTTTCAAATTCCCGTCGTTGCAATTACCGGTTCCAACGGCAAAACTACCACAAAAGATTTAACAGCCGCCGTTTTAAGTGCACTCGGCAAAGTTTGCAAAACTTCAGCTAACTTTAACAATGAAATTGGCGTACCAATGACTTTGTTGGAAATTGACGAAACGCACAAAGCCGCCGTTGTTGAAATTGGAATGCGCGGGCTGCATCAGATTGAAAACCTCGCGCAGTACGTTAAGCCGAATATCGGAATTGTTATCAACGTCAACGAAACGCACATTGAAATTTTGGGCTCGATTGAAAATATTGCACGGGCGAAGGGCGAATTGGTACAGGCGATTCAATCGGGCGGCACTGTCATTTTGAATGCTGATAATTTTTATACCGCCGAAATGAAAAAGCTTGCAAATACCGGCGTAAAAATTTTAACCTATGGAATTGACAACGCGGCAGATTTAACCGCAGAAAATATTTCAACAAACGGCAACGCCACGAATTTTATTTTGAAGTACGGCGGCGAAAGTTACAATTTTGAAGTTCCAATAATCGGTCGTCATAATGTTTCAAATGCACTTGCGGCTATTGCGGCGGGTTTAAGCGTCGGACTTTCAATCGAAGAAATTCAGCGCGGTATTTCAAATTTGGTTGCAACGAAAATGCGCCTTGAAATTATTCAGCGCAAAAATTTTACAATCGTGAATGACGCCTATAACGCAAGCCCCGCCTCAATGCAAGCCGCGCTAAAAACTGTTGCCGAAATTTACAGCGGCAGAAAAATTGCAGTTTTGGGCGATATGTTGGAACTCGGCGCAATTTCTGAAAAAGTTCATCGCGCAGTTGGTCAACAACTTGTTGAAAATAATTTTGAAACCTTGATAGCGTTTGGCGAATTGGGAAAATTTATAGCCGCCGGAGCAAAAGACGCGGGCTTAAAAAATATTTTCACTGTTGACACGCACGAAGACGCCGCCCAAAAAATTCTTGAAATTGTACAGGCGGGCGATACAGTTTTATTCAAGGCGTCGCACGGTATGCATTTGGAAAAAATTCTTGAGCTTATTTAAAGGCTAAGGATTAAGGGTTAAGGGCTAAGGATTTTGATTTTCCCTAGTCCTTATTCCTTAGCCCTTAGTCCTTAAAAAGAAGGAGAAATTTTAATGAACGAAATTTTACTGGCTGCCGTAATTGCCGCGGTTGTAGTACTGATTCTCGGACCAATAGCAATTCCGCTGTTGCACAGATTAAAATTCGGTCAAAGTATCCGCACCGAAGGACCGAAAAGCCACCAAGTTAAAAGCGGTACTCCGACAATGGGCGGTATTTTTATGGTTGCCGGAATTGTCATTGCAACTCTTTGGATTGCCGAATTTAACACGGAAATTTTATTGGCGTTGTTTATTTTGGTTGGTCATTTTATTTTGGGATTTTTGGACGATTATATAAAAGTTGTCAAAAAGCGTAACTTGGGATTGAAGGCGCGGCAAAAACTTTTGGGGCAAATTTTAATTTCAATCGTGACGATTTACTTTGCAACAACTGAACTTGGAATTAAAACAACTTTATGGATTCCGCTGATTGACGAAAATTTAGACTTGGGAATTTTTTATTACATTTTAGTTTTGTTGGTAATTGTAGGCGCGTCAAACGCCGTAAACTTAACTGACGGCTTAGACGGCTTAGCGTCGGGTTGTATGGCTATTGCGTCAAGTTGCTACGCGGTAATTTGCATAATCACTGGGCATTATTCGCTTGCGATTTTCTGCGCGGCGATTGTCGGAGCTTGTTTGGGATTTTTGAAATTTAATTTCCACCCTGCGCGAATATTTATGGGCGATACAGGCTCACTTGCATTGGGCGGCGCGTTTGCGGCAATGGGAATTTTGACACATACAGAATTATTGTTGCCAGTCGTAGGATTAATTTTCGTCTGCGAGGCGTTGTCTGTAATTCTGCAAGTCATTTCCTTTCAAACAACCGGCAAAAGAATTTTCAGAATGGCTCCGCTACATCATCATTTTGAATTGGGCGGCTGGAAAGAATTAAAAGTTGTCTTTGTATTTTGGGCAGTAAGTTTAATTTGCGGCGTAATTGGATTAGCAATGCTTACAAGTGCCTAAAAAATTTTATAGAGGTGTTTTTTATGTTTAAATTTTCTCATTTTACCTTCAACAAAAAATGGGGGGGGGCAAATGTCATTGAAAAATTTGTGTCTGAAATTTTTAATTGCAATTTGCCTTGTCTTGACTTTGAACGGCGCGGCAAATGCTCAAGTTGTACGCGTCGGCTGGTATGATTCGCCTTTCAATTTTACTGATAAATTTGGGCGTCGCGCAGGTTACGCTTATGACTACCAACAGAAAATCGCCGCCTATAACGGCTGGACTTATGAATATGTCAGCGGCAGTTGGCCCGAACTTCTTCAAATGTTGATAAACGGGCAAATTGATTTAATGTCGGACGTTTCTTACACGCCGGAACGCGCTACGCAAATGTTGTATCCTTCACTGCCAATGGGCGCGGAAACTTATTGCATATATATTTCATTTCAGAATAAATCAATTTCTTCAAGCAACCTTGCAACTTTAAACGGTCAAAGAGTCGGTGTAAACGCCAATACTTATCAAAGAACGCTTTTTCAGCAATGGGCGGCGGCTAACGGAATATCCCCTCAAATTGTCGATTTAAATAATCCTGAATATGAATCGATTGAAAAATTGATGAGGGGCGACCTTGACGCATTTGTAACCACAGATTTTTATGAAGATATACAAGATTATTCTACTTTGCCTGTTGCCAGAATCGGGCAGTCAGATTTTTTCTTTGCAGTAAACAGAAACCGCCCGGATTTATTGAATGAATTGAACATGGCACTTGAAAAAATTAACGAAGAAAACAGATTTTACAGCAACTATTTGCACGAAAAATATTTGAGGACAAGCGGCACAAACGCTTTTATTTCCAATGACGAATTAAATTGGCTGTCTCAACACGGCACAATAAAAATTGGTTATCTTGATAATTATCTTCCATTCTGCGCGAGTTCAATGGGCGAAGTTACGGGAATGTTGAAAGATTATCTTGCACTTGCTACAAATTGTATGAAAAACGCCACGCTGAATTTTGAAACAAAATCTTATTCGACTTTGAAGGACGCTTTTAACGCGCTTAATTCCGGCGAAATTGATTGTGTTTTTCCTGTAAATTTAAGTTATTATGACGCAGAAGAAATGGGCGTTATGATTACAAATCCTTTTGTTGAAACCGAAATGTATGCACTCGTAAGAAAAGATTCTAAGCAGAAAATTTCCTTTGATAAAAAAATACGTGTTGCAGTAAATGAAACTAATTCAAATTACAAAACTTTTTTGAGGGATAATTTTCCTAACAGCGAAATTTTAAATTGCGAAAGTTTGAATGAAACTTTTAACAAGGTTGAAAATTCAGTTGCAGATTGTGCCATTATCAACAATTACCAAGTTTCGCAACAGAATTTTAACAGTTATGATTTATATTCCATTGCAACCGGCGCAACTATGGACTTTGCCTTTGCCGTGCGAAAAGACGACCACGCGCTTTACTACATTTTGAATAAAACTGCAAGCATTATACCTGCCGCGTCAATTCATTCTGCGCTTACCGAATATTCAAACGCCGGCTACAAATTTTCAATTACAGACTTTTTGCGGAGCAATATTTACATTGTAATTGCGTTGTTGGCGGCTATTGCATTTGCGGCTTTAAGGTATACTCAAAACAAGGCGCAACAACAATCTAAAGAACTTCACGAAAGAATTAAAGTACAAAATCAAATGTTGGAAAATGAGCGAAAGACTCACGAAATTGACTCCATAATTTCAACCGTTGCCGCCGATTATCGAAGTGTTTATTATGTTGACCTTAAAAGAGACTCCGGACTTTGTTACCGCGCAAAAACAAATTCACTCGATTTACAAGGCGTCAAAAAAGGCGATAGATTTTCCTTCCGTGAAAAGCTTACAGAATACGCCAATAAATATGTTGCTGAAATAGATCGCACAGATTTTCTAAAATTTATTGAGCCGGAAAATATTCGTAAAAAATTGGCAACTGAAATAATGACTGCCCACCGTTATTTGACAATTAAAGACGGCGTGGAGCAATACGAAATGATTCGCATTGTTGACGTAAATTTGGGCAATATCAGCAACAAAGATAATATCAATTCAATTAGCGTAGGATTTGCCGAAGTTGACAGCGAAACACGTGAACTTTTGGAACAAAATCGTACACTTTCAGAGGCGTTGAAAAAGGCAACCGCCGAAATTAATTTGGAACAAAATCCTAATCTTGCCGACACTTTGAAAAAAATAGATACTGAACTTAACTAAAAAAATTAACCGCGCAGTACAAACGATTTTCACGCTTACTGCGCGGCTTTTTTATTGCAAAAATTTTGGTTGCAAAATAATCTTCAACGTGGCAATATTTCAATAAAAATGAACGGGCGGGATTTTTATGAACTCTGAATATTTGCGGTTGATTTACGTTTTTACAGATTTAATTTTGCCGCTAATCGTGGGATATTTTCTACACCAGAAAAAAATTTTGCCGGACAAATTTACAAATTGGTTGATTAAATTCAATGTCATTGTAGTTTATACTTTGTTGACATTATTAAGTTTTTGGGTATTGCCGCTGTCACGTGAATTATTATTTTTATTTCCGTTCGGCGTTTTGTATGTTTTAGTACCCGGAGCTATTGGCGCGTTGACTTTTGCAAAACGTCACAAAAGTTTATTAAATCGTGGAGCATATGTTATGAGTGCGATGCTTGCCAATATTGGAACTTTGGGCGGCGTCTGCGCTTTTATTTTGTACAATGAAGAAGGATTTGCTTACAGTCAAATTATTGCCTCCTGTCAAAATATTTTGGTTGTACTTGTTTGTTTCCCGCTCGCGCAGTTTTACCACGAAAAACATTTTGCCGGCAGTAAAATTGAAAATACTAAAAGTTGGTGGCAAAATCTTTTCACTGTCAATCAGATTAGCATTTTGGGAATAATTTTAGGATTGATTTTAAATTATAAGGGAATTGCAAGACCGGAAGGACTTTCAACGCTATTTCAAGGACTGGTACATTTTGGCGCGTGGACAGCACTTTTGCCGGTAGGTTTTCTGCTGAATTTTTCACACACAAAATTTTATTATACGAGAGTTTGGGATTTAGCGATTTTGCGATTTTTGATAATGCCGGCGTTCATTTATTTTTTAAGCAGGATTTTTTTCAGCGACGAAATTTTATTGAATACGCTTTTTGTTTGTGCAATGGCTCCGACGGCAATAAATGCGGTTTTAGCGTCGAGACTTTATCAACTCAATGTCAATCTTGCAATAACTTCATTCATCATGACAACTGCGGCGTTTTTGCTGATAATTTTCCCGGCAATGTTTTTCATTCTGAAATAAATAAAAAGCCGCCTAAAATCAATTTTTCAGGGCGTCTAATTTTTTTTGATATATTTTTACCTTTGAAGTTAAAACGTGCGCCTAAGACTTTCTGAAGGGCAATTACGGGCAAATTTTTAAAAGCCGTGTT
>CALGGV010000114.1 GCA_937915725.1 uncultured Selenomonadales bacterium | reverse complement strand
CCGGATAAAGGCAACCGAGCCGCTGTGGTAGGTGTTCGATAATGTCATTTTACCCTACCGAAATTCAAAGTGTCGGTAATGGCGTTGCTACTGATGTTCAAGGCAAAACTTTAAGATTTATGGGCAACTTGCCTTGTCAAGCGGGCGATACTGTTTGGACAGACGGCAAATTCATTTTCGGTAATTCAACTCCTAAGCCTGCGCCTTTACTTGATGATATTCAATCAGGTACCCCTGTGCTATTTGACAAAGAAAAAAGCGATAATGATAAAGGGTATCTTAGGGCTCACGGCAAGTTTAAAAAATATAAACGAATGAAAGATCACGAATGGATTGTCAATGATTATGAAAAATACAAATACGGCAAAGAAGAAGATTTAATCGATGCCGAAATTGACAATAACGGCGATTTATGGACTGTTACCGACGGCTTTTACCGTTTTAAATCTGCTCCAACTTTTCATAATCATTTGTTCACTCAAGCCCACATTCAGCCGAATGAAAATTCAACTGCTTTTTCTGTTTTTAGCCGCGTTACTCCTTTTGTTGGACAGCTTTTTGATTATCCTAATCAATCTTTTGCTGATATTCCCGCCGAAAACTCCGACGTTGTTTTTTACAAAAACGACGAAGAACAGTTTACAGTCAATTTAAAACAGTTTGCTGATATTGTCGAAGATTTTGCTCTTGAGGCTAAAAATAAAATTATGGAAAAATCCAACAAAGAAGATGACGCCGTAAATTGGACAATGCAACCTGCGCCGCCAGATAGTGCGGTTGCCTTATCCTATGCCTCAGTTGTCTCGTTTAATATCGACCAAAATCATAACTGGGACGCCATTATTTCTACTGCCGCTATGGGGTTTTGTTTTCCATACTTGACTTTTAACGGCTCTGTTTTTAATAAAGCCTTTCCGAACGGTGAAGATAAAATTTTTAGTGAAACTCTAATTACTTGTATTAACACTTTTGAAGACCTTGTCTTTGAGCAACAAGCTTTGCCTTATAAGCCGGATATTGCTCCTTATCCACCTTTTACGGGCGAAGAAAAAGACGATAACGACGAATACACGCCCGAATATAAAAGTTACCTTACTGGCAAAGTCAACCATTACGCGCCTTATTACCAAACAACAGACCCCAACGAAGATTTATCCTACATTAATGCATTTGAAACTGTGCTTTTTGAGCCACAAAATTTACACTTTAACGCGAATTTTGAGAAGTACCCTGAATTTGAAGGCGATGAGACGGACGAAAACGACGAATACACACCGGAATACAAAAAATACATTTTAGATAAAGTAAAATACTATATTCCAAAGGCGCGGTTTAAATATTACTATTGGTTCCCGATTGTTTTCAGCGCGTGTAAAGTTTTGCGCGTCCATAACGGCGAAGTTACAGATACTATCTATAAATCTAAGGGCGGTGGAAATATTGTTTACGCGCCAGATGACTGGGACGAAAAAGGAGACAAAGACGTAGCGAAAGAACCTTACGATGATTTTGTTTACAATTACGAACAATTCAATGAGCAAGAAATTGATTTTCCGCTTGATGGTTTTAGTTATCACTGTGAAAATTTTTTCGTAGAAAATGTTTTTGAAGGCGAAAAACAAATATCTATTCCTGAAGATGTATATAACTCCCTTGCTAACAGTATAGAATGTTATTCAGCTTATGGGAAATATGAAGGCTATTATTTCAGCAACGTTGACAGTACAGCCGCGCTTATCGCCACGCAAACTAACGCCGACATTAATAATTTGTACGGGCGGCAGATTTTTACCCCTGCGCTTTATTATGAATATTCCGGATTAGGTGAAGGGTACAATGATAATCCGCTTAAAGTTAATTATCCTTGTATGAACGGCTGGTTTAAAAAACCTTATGAAGATAACGATGACGTTAATATTTCTTATGTTTTTGCGAAGTTTAAAAGAAATAAATTTGCACTAGGTATTCGTGGCGGCGATTTATACAGAATAAGTTTGGACGGTATCTACGAAAAAGTTGGTACAGGCTTGAAAAATTTCCGACTACGTGAATTGAAAAATATCAGAAAAGCTAAATAGCTCTGCAGCGCAAACGCTCCGACTTGTCGCCTTTGCAGGGCTTTTTTATTGGAGGCGGTGATTGTTATGGAATTTTTTTCTCCCGAATTTTTTAGCGCAGTTGGTTTCCCTGCCGCCATTTGCGCCTATACTCTTTTTGGCGTCAATAAAACTCAAAAGGATTTAACCGTTGCTATAAATCAGTTGACTGCCGAAGTAAAAAATAACGGCGTTGAACAAACAAAAAAGCTTGAAAAACTTGAAGACGAAGTTAAAGCTTTAAAATTTAGAGTGGAGGCGATTCAGAATGAAAGGCGTTGATGTCAGTACTTTTAACGGCTATGTAGATTGGGAAAAATTAAAATCTGCAGGAATTGATTTTGCTATTTGCCGCTCTTCATACGGCAAGAAACATTTTGATGAAACTTTTGCAAGAAATGTTGAAGGCGCACATAAAGCAGGGCTTATTTGCGGCGCGTACCATTATTCCTACGCCTTGACGCCTAATGACGCCGTGCAGGAGGCGGATTATTGCAAGTGGTTGATTGAAAATAGCGGGGTATTGCTTGAATTGCCTGTGTTTTTTGATATGGAAGATGGCGACGGCTATAAATCTTATTACGGCTTTAATTTCAGCCGTCGAAATGTAACCAATATCTGTAAGGCTTTTCTTGACAATATCAAGCCGCTTAACGCGGGAGTTTACGCAAGTTACAGCTGGCTTGAAGATTTAATTGACTGGCAGTCTTTGAATTGCCCTGTTTGGAACGCTCAATACTACAGACAAGATTTTTTCAAAGGCTTTATGTGGCAATTCACAGACAATTTGATTATCGGCGGTAAATCTTTTGACGGAAATATTTTGTATGATTGAATCAAGAAAATCTGCGCGACAATTTTTAAAATCAGCTACACGTGCTGAATTGGATTCTTTGATTCACGACGCTAATTTAACTCCTACGCAAGCTAAAATTTTGCGCCTTCATTTTTCGCAGGAGTTTTCTATTTGCAAAATCGCACTCAAGCTTAATTGTTGTGAATCCTACGTCAGAAAAAGACTTGCAGAAATTTATGACAAGGTAGCGAAATTGTAGCGTTTTTATTTTTTGTTTTATGCTAATATTTGGCTATGAGTTACATTTATTTTAATCCTAATCCTGCAGGAAAGAAGGTCGGCGACTGTGTCATTAGGGCTATTTGCAAGTTTACAAGGCAGGATTGGCGAAATGTTTATTGGAGAATTGCCGAACAAGGTGCAATGCTTTTTGATATGCCGTCCAGTAACAATGTTTGGGCGTCTTACCTGCGCGATTTAGGTTACAGGCGTTTTGTTATTTCAGATTCTTGCCCTGATTGTTACTCTGTCAAAGATTTTTGCATTGATTATCCTGTTGGAAGATTTTTACTTGCCACAGGTAGTCACGTTGTAACAGTAATTGACGGCAATTATTATGACGCTTGGGACAGCGGCAATGAAAATCCTATCTATTTTTGGACTAAGGAGTTTATTTAATGGCTAATTTTTTTGGCGGTTATTCCCCGCCTCAACAACAATTTTTGCAGTATCAGCAACCACAAACAAACAATAACGGCGTTATGGTTGTTACTGTTCAAGGCGAGGCAGGAGCGCGGGTTTATCCTGTTGCCGCAGGTAATACTGTTTTACTTATTGACTTCGACGCTAAAAAGTTTTGGCTTAAGTCTACCGATTTAAACGGTATGCCTTCTCGTTTTGCCTCGTTCAACTTCACTGAAGAAATTCAGCAACAAGGCGGCGATACTGCTAATTTTATTTCTCGCACTGAATTTAACGACTTGAAACAATCTATTGATAACCAGTTCAAACAGTTAAGTGAATATATCAAAGGAGCGATTAATAATGTTCCCGCCGTTTCAACCAATGGGCAACCCTCAAATGTTCCAGCAACAATTTAATTCTTTCGCGCAGAATTTTCAGCGCAATTTCGGCAATGTTAATCCTCAACAACTCGTGAAAAATTTATTAGATAGTGGACAAATGACGCAAGCACAGTTTAATCAATGCAGAGATATTGCTAACAAATTAACTGGACAGCGTCTTTAAAGAAAGGAAGTTTTTAAAATGAAATTTGGCGAAATTGAAATTATCGAACAAAAGGAAATGACAGAATTTACGCAGGAGGCGGCGTCTGCGTGGAATGCTATTGGCGATATTGTCGGTACACAATACAAGCCTTTACTTTATATCGGCGGACAACCCGTTAAAGGCGTCAATCACATTTTCATCGCAGAGCAAACTTTGATTCTTGCTAGACCTGAACGCCATATTGTCATTGTTACTATCAATGAATTTGACAACAATTACAACGTCGTAGGTATTGAACGTATTTTTTAAGGAGAATGCGCAATGGATTTAGGAAATGGTATGACGCCCGCTGATTTTGCGGCTGTTATGGGCAATGGAAACAATCACGGTTACGGCGGTTTTGGCAATGGCGATAATGGCGCGTGGTGGGTTCTGATTTTATTCCTTTTTGCTACTATGAATGGCGGCTGGGGAAATAACAACAGAGGCGGTTATGGCAACGGCGGCGGTAATGATATTCCATACATTCAGCGCGGCTTTGACCAACAAGCTACTCAAAGTTCAATAGCCGCTTTACAGGCTCAAGTTGGAAACGGTTTTGCTGATTCGGCAGTTGCTCAATGTCAAGGCAACGCTAATATTACAGCGGCTATTACCGGCGGACAATACGCCACTGCACAAGCTATTAGCGGCGCAAAAGACGTTATCAGCTCTGCACTTAACCAGAATCAATTAGCCACTTATCAAGGTCTGAATCAGCTCGCTATGTCATTGCAAAATTGTTGCTGTGAAAATCGCGCAGGGCTTGCAGATTTAAAATATACGGTTGCAACCGAAAATTGTGCTGATAGGCAAGCTATTTCGGACGGACTGCGCGACGTTATTGCTAACAACACTGCCAACACTCAAGCTTTAATCAATAATCAAAATGCAGGTTTTAGGGCGATTGAAGATAAACTTTGTCAGCTTGAACTTGACAGCTACAAGCAAAAAGTTTCAGATCAAGCCGCCGAAATTGCCTCGCTCAAAGGCGCAATTTCTCAAACTGCTCAAACTGCCGCGCTGATTCAAGATAACAACAATCAAACTGCTAATCTTATCCGCGCTATTAATCCCGCGCCTATTCCTGCTTATCAAGTTCCTAATCCTAATACCGGTTGTTGCGGCACTTATCGTGGCTGTGGTTGCGCGGCTTAAGGAGTGGTTATTGTGGCTGAATTTACCGCTAATGCACTCCAGACCGTTAATCCCGGCGAAATGATTATTTTCAATTCTAATCCTGTTCCTTGTAGAAGTGGTTTAGTTGTTTTTCGCGCTGAGACTGGCGATATTACTCTTAAAGGTTATGTACCGGATTTTAATAATTGCCCTTGTTGTCGGCAAAATTTCGCAAATTACCTTGTTGATTTTGGCGCAAATATCGCTATTCCGGAAGGCGGCACTGTAGGAGCTATTTCCCTTGCTATTGCCGTTGACAGTATTTCTATTCCCGCAAGTACTATGATTGTTACTCCTGCCGCAGCACAGCAATTTTTTAATGTCATCCGCGCTATCAATGCCGCCGTTTTAAAAGGTTGCTGTCAATCTGTTTCTGTTCGTAACACTAGCAGTCAACCTATCTTAGTTCAAAATGCTAATATCATTATCAGCCGTCCAGATTTGGCGGTACGCTGAAAGGACGGTTAATATGAGCAACATTTCTCTTTTTGATAAAGCTAATGACTCACTGGAAGAATTTATTAAGCCGATAATTCAAAAGGGCGCAGGTATGAATGCTACTGAAATTGCGGCTTTAAATGACGCTATTTGCGCTATGAAAAATATTAAAAAAATTAAAAGTCTCGAAAAACAAATTGATTTTATGGATAACTTCGATACCGAGTATGGCAATTCCTACACACGCGGCAGAAGTCCTATTACCGGACGTTACGTAAGCCGTGATTCTGCGCCTTATGCTGAAGGTTATTCCTCGCGCAGATTTTATGACGGTGAACACCATAACGGTTACAGCGGACATTCTATCAAAGACAGAATGATTGACCAACTGGAAAAAATGTATGATACAGCACAGACCGAACACGAAAGACAAACTGTCAATGACTGGATACGCCGTCTTGAATCTGGAAATTGAAATATAATCTGAAAATAAAAAAGCCCTGCGGGGTGTTTTTCTGTATAGACTATAGGTAGACTACAAAAGGCTTAAAAATCTATTGTTACTGCTTATAGTGCCTTATCTTGCTGATAAATTTATTCTTATCGGTCTGCCAGTTTTGTCAGTGTTCAAATGAATTTTGGTAGTTTTACCACCTTTTGAAATTCCTATATAATCTTTTTTTTACCGGAAATAGCGTGCTGATGGAATTTAACAAAAGTACTGTCAATACTAATTTCGCTTGTATCTGCTACTTTTATCACTGCTTTAAAAATGTCTTCAAAGCCGCCTAGCGCAAAAAACACCGATAAACTTCTTGCCACTTACCGAAACAAGTTGGCAATGTTCTCCACGTTGAACCCGTTTTCATTATCCAGCGTTTACTGTGGCACGAAGATTTTTTTATGGTCTGCCAGTTTTGCGTTTTGGCAAATATGCCGCTATCTTTTCCCATTGTTTATCTGTAAATACGTATTCTAATCTAATCACCTACTAAATTTTAGGTACAGTGTGGAGCGGAGGAAAAGGTGGCGATAACCTCAAAGCATTCCTATCGCTATATTATTTTAACAACGAATAATGGCTACGAACTTGCACTTGCTGAAAATATTCTTACTGAAAAAACTGTTGAGGTTTAGATGGCGTGGAGTGCGCTTGAAAATAAAATTGCGACTTACACTACCGCTTATCAAGGTGCGTATTACGCGGCGAGCGGCGCGGAAATTTCCTAAGTTGCTGAATCCGGCAAATCGCAGTTTGAAATTAAGGGAATCTGCGCAACAGACGGAATTTCTATCGACGATAAGACGGTAACTTTGACTGCCGATAATCTTGCATAAACAGACGTAACAATTACCGACGGCTGGACGCTGGCAATTTCAAATGACATTTCTGAACCGAAAACAACGACGGCGCATTTTGAAGAAAATATTTATAAATCTGACAACAAAATTATCTACATTGCAGAAATTGTGGAAAGCGATTTATTCGAGTTAAGCGGGGTTGCAAATACTGAAGGTGTGAAGGTTGAAGGCAACACAATAACTTTAACTTTTGATAATCTCAAAGCTGAAAATGTAACTGCCAAAGGCGGAAATTATCAGTTGGCGTTTGAAAATGTTACAGAGTCGAAAACAACAACGGCGCACTTCGAAGGCAATATTTATAAATCTGACAGCAATACCGCAGGTTATACTTTGGCTGACAACAAAATTACTTACACGGCGGCAGTACCGGAGAAAACTTTCACGCTTAATAATTTAAACAGCAATGCAAAACTCGGCGAAAATATTTTTGTGACGGACGGCGACACTACGAATTTTAAATTCAAGGCGGCGGCACTTGACAAAAAATCTGTCGAAATAACGGGCGGAAAATTCAGCGTAGAACTTGATAATGACGTTGACACAACGGCTGAAGAAATTTCTGAATCTAAAGTTTTGACGAACAACATATTGACATACAGAGTGGCAGGCACCGGCGAATATTATTCAACTTCGGCAACAGGCGTAACGATTAACGGTTAATAAATCGGCATTGGATATGAAGGCGACTGAAAGTTACGCATAGAACTTAGCGGCGACTCGTATACTTTGAATTTCACGACGAATACTTCAAATTCAGAAATTGCGGCAACGCTTGAAAATGGAGTTTACACTTCAGCTTATACGCCCGTTTATTTTAAAGGCAACAGCAAAATTTACAATTTCACACCTGCGGCAATTCCTACAACTTTTATAATCAGCGGTTTAAGTTCAAAGGCAAAACTCGGCGAAAATATTTTTGTTGAAAATGAAAAAGCTACAGTCAATGCCGGTGCACTATCTGCAACTCACGATAAAATTTCTGTCAACAACAATTATACGCTTGAACTCGGAAACGATGTCGCGCAGGTTGAAAATATTATTTTCGCACAGAATGAAAACGCTGTAATATTGAGCGGAACAACGGCAGGTTATAAATTAATCGACGGCAGCTACTAATGGCAAGAAAAATTAGGCGGCGTAATTTTAACTGAAAATAATTTCCTGCGCGAAAACGGGCAAATAATTTTCAAGCCTACTGATGAAATGTTACCGGCTACACCTTCGACAATCAGCATAAAAGGCGGCGTGATAGATACAAACAATTTAACAACGAGCGCGACAGTTACGGCTCATTGGAACGGCTTTACCTATGTTGCAGATAAAACCGCGTCGAGTTGGACAAGCGACGAAGTAAAGTTAGCTACACAGCGGCTGGCGGCGGCGAAGATATATTCAAAATAGAAGGCTTGAGTAACGGTACAACTCTTGTAAAACCTGTCACGCAGGTTAGCGGCTATTCAAAAACTTTACCGGCAGCAACGAATATAAAAATTATTCCGCTTGAAATTTCACTGGACGGCTCGACGATTAACGCGGGCGGCATTACAAGTTTGACAACAGAATTTGCGGCAACTGTAAAAACTTCGGTCTCGGCAACTGTCAACGGCGTCAGCTACATTTCAACCGGCGAAGGCTTGACAATTTCAACTACAGCAACCGGCGCAAACTTGACGAACGGCACGATAACGGTTACCGGAGAACAAGTCGGCGTAAAAGTCAGCAATGATTCAGGCGGCGTTGCAGTTGAAGTTAAAAATGGCGCGGTAATTTCGATAACCGGCTTGAATGACGGCGGAAAAACTTATACGCGCACAGGCAATTTCATCAGCGACGACCAAAATTATTACACTGCAACAGATACGGCAAATATTCTTGAAATGACAGCGGCGTCCGGTTACATTGAAATTGAAAATGACCCGATAAATCTTATTGGCGCGACTTCAGAAAAAATTTTCGGATTTAATGGTAAGGAAGTTGCAAAATATATTGACGGCGTTTTGACAATCAGCGGCGACGATACTTACACGGTTAAAACAAGCGGCGAAGTGACTATTGGCAGTGAAACTTACACATCGAGCGGCGCGCTGGAAATTTCGGCAAGTGCGAGCGGTTCCGGCTTGACGAGCGGCACTGTTTCGCTGAATACTTCAGACGGCAAAAATATTTCTGTCAACAATGATTCAGACGGCGTAACGGTTACAGTTAAGAGCTGCGCGGTAAAATCAGTTGGCGGTTCGGTGACTTACGACGGCAAAACTTACAAGCACACAATTAATTTGCCGAGCGGAACGATTGCAAATAAATAAAAATTTGTTATTGACGGCAAGGATTATTATGCCGACGGCGCGGAAATTACGGTTGCGAATTTTACGAGCGGGGAAATTTCTTTTGACAGTTCAATTACGAGCTTGCAGGTTGCGAACGGAAAAATTATAGCCGGTGATTTGACAATTAATGGCTTGACTTTTACTGAAACGGAAAATATCTGGACAGTAGCCGGCAATAAAACTTTGTACTGCAAGAAAACAACAGCTGGAGCCGAAATTCTTGAAGAAATTATGTCGGGATTATTTAAAGAATTAAAGGTCATATATCACGGAAACGAAAAAGAGCTAAGAACAAAAGTTATCACCGTTCGCACATCAATTATAACTTAACTATTTCTTTTCCCACCATTCCCCACCTTTGGCGGCAACTACTTTATCAAGCTCCTCCATATCTAAATTTATTTTATCCCCTTCGTTAAATTCTTCTTCGAGAATTTCTGACAATAATTTTTCTTTAATATTGCTCAATTCTGAAAAGCGGACACTTTTAAAAATTTTTTCTACATCTTTTATAATCATACCTCTCAACCTTAAATTTTAAAATTTTTCGCCAAATCAACAATACTCTGTCCGGCTAACATATACAATATATTTTTTTCTGATAAATTTTCATTCAGTGCAGTGCAGATTCTTTTTTCAACTATATCTAAAACTTCATCTACAGCTTGATATATCAAAGAGCGTTCATCCTCCAAAACTTTTTGGCAATAAAATTGAAGGCGTCCCGTGCATTTATCGCCGTTCAGTCCGAAAAATAATCTTTGCCGCGCCGCGCTGAAATTTCCGAACGCCGCAATTTGTCCCAGTGCGTCAGCCAAAATTTCATCAAGTGCATTATTTTTCATTCCGCCAAAAATTCTCAAAGTTTCATAGTGCGCCGCCTCGTGCCTTAATCTTAATTTGTATGACTTCTTCAGCCATTCATCTGCAGTAAGTCCAAAATTATCTGCAGAAATATTACTGTACGGCGCGTCATTCAACAATATTATTCTATGACCGTAAATTTTTTTATTTTTGGCAGAAATTGTGAAGGCGTTCACTGTCAGCGGTAACTTTCTTAAATTATTTCTTCCGGTTATTAACGCCTCCATTGTTACAAAATCTTCATGATTGGCAGTGAAAATAACGGGAAGGTTGCCGCCCATTGTCTTTGTAAATGTCAGCTTTATCTTTGTCGGTTCGCTAAATTTATATTTGTCAGTTTCAATCGAAAATCTTTCTTCAATAAAATCTAAAAAATTTTGCCCTGAATATTCCCGCCACTGTTCCATATAATTTTCATCTGCAAGCGGTAAATTTTTCGGCGCGTTTTCTAATTTGTAAAAATGTGAAAGATATTCTTCAGCAGTTATAAATTCCATTTCCTACCTCGTAAGCCGTAAACGCAAAAAATCAATTTTAAGGCGTCTACTGATAGTTTTAGGTAAAAACATATTACCGAATATCAGAAGACGCCTTGTAGACGATTTTAGAGCGCGTACCGGGCATTTTTAAGTTACTTTGTTTCAGGCTTATCAACAAGCGTATTTTGTTTTTCCAATTTCGCAACTTCCAATGCTTGATCTGATGTTTTTCCTTCTTGCTCTGCTTGTGTGTATAATTGCACGTCAATATTTAACGGCACGCCTATAGCTTTATCAAGTTGCGATTTGCTGATATAGTAAGTGTACAGCGCGTTATAGTAATTATTTTGGGCTTCAGTTAATTTTTCCTGCGCGTCCATTACAGCTAAATTTGTGTCAATTCCTTCAGTATAGCGCAGTTGTGCTATTTCATAATCTTCTTTGGCAATGGCTATAGCCGATTGTGTAGTTTTAATATTTGTTTCCGCTGCTTTTAAGTCTAAGAAAGCGGCGTTTACTTCAAGTAAAATATCGTCCTTCGCCTTTTTTTCTGCAGATTTAGCTTTTCTCAAAGCGGACTTTGATTGCTCAACTTTTGCGGAAGTTATTCCATTGTCAAAAATATTCCATTGCGCCCGTATACCCGCGCTCCATTCGCCGCTGTGATCTTCCTTAAAATTTGCGCCTTCACTTGTCATGCTTTTTCCAACTGTAGCACTTACTTGAGGCAATGTGCCGGATCTTGTAGATTTTACTTCAGCCTCTGCACTCTTTACGGCATATTGAGCCGCCAAATAATCAGGGCGATTTTCCAGCGCGTAATCTGTACAATATTTAAGCGATAAATCATATTTTTCATAAGTTAAGTTGTCGTCAATTTCCAAATCGCCTTCCTGCGGAAAACCAATTATATTTTTAAGTGTTGCTGTGGATTTATAATAATTATTTTCGGCTGTAACCAATGATTGCTGCTCACTTGCAAGGCGAACTTGTGACGACAAAACGTCTGATTTTGCAGTTATACCTTCTTCGTATTGAATGGTAACTTTGTTAAGGTGTTCCTGCAACGTATTGACTGCCTCTTGTCGAACATTAACTAAGGCAAGGCATTGCAAAACTTGATAATAAGCCTCTGTAGTTTGGTAGCGAATTTGTTGCATTGAACTTTCTACCAATAAATCAGAGGCGTTTAAACCGTAACGCGCAGATTCAATGGATCCTTCCAAATTTCCGCCGGTGTACAACGGCATTGATACATTAAATGAATTGCTAAATTCGCTTTTATATGCAGGTGTACCGTACTGTTCGTGATTCCTGCGCGCGCTTTCATAAGCCTTGCCGCCAATTCTCATGGCTGAAACGCTCCAAGAAAAAGTAACGCCGGAATTTCTACGCGCTTCAGATAAGCCCCATTTTGCCTTGATTCTGTCTTCTATTGTCTGTTCAATAGTTTGATTATTTTCTAACGCCAGCTGAATACTTTGCTCAAGATTAAGCGTCATTGCTGAACATACATTACTATTTAAAAATAAAGCTAATAAGCTCGGTATTATTGCAAATAATTTCTTATTCATTTTAAAAGCTCCTATATTATAAAAAAATCTTGACAGAAAAAGCCAAGATTCTAAGTTAATTTGACATAATTTCTTGTACTCTTTCAAAGTACTTGCCTTTTATGAAGATACACGCGCCAATACATTTTCCGAAAAAATCGCCTGTATCTTCCATTGAACTTGCCGGGCAGTGCGAACATTTATATTTATATTCGCAAGCATTGCACTCGGCATTTTTCCTGAATAAATCCTTATAAGTGCAGTTGGTATATTTTTCAATAGGGGAATTTGTTAAAATTTTACCAATACTTTGTCCTTCGTCAAAAATATTAGGCGCAATTTTTTCCATAAGTGTACCGCTCATTGGCAAGCAGGGAATTAATTTGCCGTCCGGCAACAAGTGCGGAAAAATTCGGCTTGCCTCGCAGATAGTTTCTTTTTCCCGTTCAGCTGTACCGCAACCGCTTAAAAATGGAATTGAATAACCTTTGCCCGCGCCGGCAGAATAAAAAATACCGCCCAATTTTATTTCCATCGGCATTCCGTCCGCCTTGTATTTTTCAAGGACTTTAAAATATTCTTCCATTATTTTCATTTCGTCAATAGAATTATTTTCTTGTTGCGCCCAGTTGCCGGAATTTGCGATAGTGGCAACTTTCCATTTATTGACGCCCAATTCTTTCATTAATTCGTAAGTTGGCAAAAGTGCCGCGCGGTTGCCGTTGTGTAAAACCGTTGTAACAATTACGCCGTAACCTCTTTTTTTCATCAGCCGAATTGCCGCCAAAGTTTTTTCTTCCGTGCCTTTGATCCCTCTAACCCAGTCATGACAACCGACGCCGTCAAAACTTACCAAAAAACAATTCATATTGATATTTTTCGATTCCAACTTGTCCAAAAATTTTTCTGTAACGGCAACGCCATTTGTAAAAATTTCTTCAATATTGATTCTGTTTTCAATGAAAAGATCAATCAACTGCCAAAAATCTTTTCTTACTAACGGTTCGCCGCCGGTTATTGCAACTTGATAAATATTTGCGTCAATCATCTGCCGAATTACTTCTTTGCATTGTTCAAAAGTCATTTCGCCGTAAAGATTTTTATCTGAAGAAATATAGCAATGGCGGCAGCGCAAATTACAATTTCCCGTAATTGACCACGTTAATACTTGTGACATTTTGGAATCTGAATATTTATATTTTTGAAATTCGGTAAGCCCTTCATCTTTGGAACATTCGACTAAAATTTTGCGATTTAATAATTTTTTGGCGGCATTTCTGAAACTTTTCGGTAAAATTTTTTCGTCTATTGAAACGCCTTTGGAAGTAATTAACTCAATCGCCTGCATTTGCAACGGCGTTAAGGGTACAACTTTATTTGAATCGCCGCCCCAAGCATTCCGGTTATAAAGTGCGTATTTCATATCGCACCAGCCGCGTAACATATATTGCGGCGCAAGTGTTACATAACGCATAAAATCACCCGTTTTCTTTAGACAAAAGGACTGCCGCGCACACGTTTTTAGTATTTCCGGCAGTCCCCGCCTAAATTTAGTTTACCGTGTTACCTATCAGCTTTTGTTTGAAAAGTCGTCTCTGATTCCTGCATTGGCACCGTGACATTCATTTTTGCCTTTGTTGACGCCGCCCGCAACGTTATCAAGTGCATCTTCATCAAGTTGAACATCGCCGGACGCGATATACTCTTTAACTTCCGCAATGGTGAAGTTGTAGCCCAATTCTTTGGCAATTTCGCCAATAGCTTTAAGCTGATCATCTGTAGCATCGGTAATTTCTTTGCCGCCGAGAATCTTTTCAACTTTCGCCTTGAGGGCGTCGTCTGAAGTTACTTTTGCATAGAATTCAGCAATTTTTTCGTTCATATGGAAAAACCTCCTAAAAATTTTTTATATCAATCACGGACAACGCCGCAACTAATATCAAATTTTTTTGAAATGATACCGTCTAACTGTTATGAGTTTTTGTTTGCAAATGTGTCTTTGATACCTGCATTGTCGCCGCTGCAGCTGTTTACGCCTTTGTTGACGCCGCCTGCAACGTTATCAAGTGCATCTTCATCAAGTTGAACATCGCCGGACGCGATATACTCTTTAACTTCCGCAATGGTGAAGTTGTAGCCCAATTCTTTGGCAATTTCGCCAATAGCTTTAAGCTGATCATCTGTAGCATCGGTAATTTCTTTGCCGCCGAGAATCTTTTCAACTTTCGCCTTGAGGGCGTCGTCTGAAGTTACTTTTGCATAGAATTCAGCAATTTTTTCGTTCATAATAGAACAACCTCCTAAAATTTTTTTATATCAATCCCGAAAAACGCCGGGATTAACAGCAAATTTATTAACCGTTTGCAAATTTGTCGCTAATGCCTGCATTTGCGCCTTCGCATTTGTTCACGCCTTTGCTGACGCCGCCTGCGACGTTATCAAGTGCATCTTCATCAAGTTGAA
Source organism: uncultured Selenomonadales bacterium (assembly GCA_937915725.1). GTDB lineage: Bacteria > Bacillota > Negativicutes > Selenomonadales > Selenomonadaceae > Quinella. The sequence goes on along the minus strand of CALGGV010000114.1, from coordinate 1,337 downwards.
CATCGCCGGATGCGATATATTCTTTAACTTCGTCAATAGTGAAGTTGTAGCCCAATTCTTTGGCAATTTCGCCAATAGCTTTAAGTTGATCATCTGTAGCGTCGGTAATTTCTGCGCCTGCGAGAATTTTTTCAACTTTCGCTTTGAGGGCGTCGTCTGAAGTTACCTTTGCGTAAAATTCGGCAATTTTTTCATTCATACCGCAACACCTCCTAAAATTTTTTTATATCAATCACGGCAAACGCCGCAATTAATATCAATTTTTAAATGAAGTTCAGCAATTCTTAAAAGTCGTTTCCGCTGCCCATGCTCTTAAGCATGTCAACAAATTGACCGTGAGACATACGCTTGCCGCCAACCGTGTAAAGATTCTCAATTTTGTCCGAAGAGAGCAGAATTTGGCTACCTTTAAAATTAGCATTCATAAGTTTCTGCATCTTGTCGTTGAAAGAACTTTGTGCATTAGGAGCTTTTTGATCCCAAGTTTTAAGCAAATTTTCTGTACCTTTGGGGTCAATGTCCATCATTACATTAAGAAGTTCCTGATTTTCTTCAAAAGAGCCGCCCGCCACGTTGTCAAGATCGTCTTCGCTAAGTTCGCGTTTTTTGGTTTCTTCGCTCATGGTTTACACCTCCTTTCAGTGTACAAATAATTACAAAATTTCAAAACTTTCTGCCCCCGCCGCTTTCTTTTTAATCTCATTCAAAATATCGTTATGAGAAATGTAACGACCATTTTTCAAATAACTATTAGCATCATTAGGCGAAGAAAATGCGGTTACGTTAGAGCCAAGATTTTTGGATACGAGTCTATAAACTCCGACGGAGGCAATATTACCCATTTTTTCATAATTACCGCCGACGTTACTCATCGCGCTATAAACTTCATTTACACCGTCGGGATCAATGCCTTCCAGTGCTTTAAGAATTTGCATATTTTGCTCATTAGTACCGCCTGCGACGTTATCAAGGGCGTCTTCGCTAAGCTCAGTTTTTTTGGATTCTTCATTCATATTTTTCACCTCCTTTCGTTGGTTAATTTGTTGGCTAAAATTCCCAGCCGTCTGCTTTAGCATTGATCATATTCAAAATATCTTTATGAGAAATTATGCGACCATTTTTCCGATAAGTATTATTACCATTAGAATCAGCAAATGCGGTTATGTGACGACCAAGATTTTTTGAGACGAGATTATAAACTCCGCCGGCGGCAATATTGCCCATTTCTTCATAACTACCACCGGCATTACGCATCGCGTTATAAACTTCATTTACACCGTCCGGATCAATGCCTTCCAGTGCTTTAAGAATTTGCATATTTTGCTCATTAGTACCGC
>CALGGV010000113.1 GCA_937915725.1 uncultured Selenomonadales bacterium | reverse complement strand
TTTTTTAAAAATTGTTAGGAAGATAAAATTGGAAGAAAAATTAAAAAAATTGGTACATCAAGCCGGACATAATTTCGGCGGAAATTCTCAAGCGATTGTACAAATTGTCGATTTAATTTTAAAATTTGCGGTACAAATGCGAGCAACAGATTTACACATTGAGCCATTGGAAGAATTTTTGAGAATACGTTACAGAATCGACGGACACCTTCACGAATTACATCAACCGTTGCCAATAAAATTTGCGGCGGCGATAAGTGCAAGGATAAAAATTTTGGCGAAAATGGATACAACGGCGGCTTTTTCCCCGCTGGACGGCGCAATAAAATTTGGTGAAATTGAAATGCGTGTGGCGTCAATGCCTTCATTCGGCGCAGAAAGTTTAACAATTCGGCTGTTGGATTCTGCACACAATTTGCATAAAATTTCAGATTTAGGATTTACTTCAGAAAATGAAAAAATTTTTCGCAAAATGATAGCGGCAACTTCCGGAATGATAATTTTAACCGGACCGATGAACTCCGGAAAGTCAACAACTTTGTACGCGGCGTTAAGGGAATTAAACACTTCAGCACGGGCGATAATGACGCTTGAAGACCCAATCGAACAGCACATTTCCGGCGTTAGTCAAGTGCAAGTAAACGAAAAGGCGGGCTTAACATTTGCGGCGGGATTGCGTGCAATGTTGCGAATGGATTGCAACTGTATGATGGTAGGCGAGGCGCGGGACGCTGAAACTTCAAAAATCGCAGTTAGGGCGGCGTTGACAGGGCATTTAATTTTTACAACTTTGCACGCCAAAGATTCTTGCAGCGCAGTTTTCAGAATGATTGAAATGGGGGTGGAGCCGTATTTATTGGCGTCAACTTTGAAAGGTGTGGTTGCTCAAAGATTAGTTAGGCGTCTTTGTCCAAACTGCAAAAAATTAGTTGCAGCGAATGAAATTGAAAGTAAAAAAATTGGCGCAGAAAAAATCTTTAAGCCGGTAGGTTGTGAGAAATGCGGCGGTACCGGATATTTTGGGCGAATTGCACTTCACGAAATTTTAAACGTTGATAAAAATATTAGCGAATTAATTTTATACAGCCGAGACTTGGAAAAAATTCACAGCGCGGCGATTGAAGGCGGCTTAAAAAGTTTAGCGGTTGACGGATTAGAAAAAATTCGCGCAGGTTTAACGACGCTTGAGGAATTGCAACGAATTTTGGGAGACGAGGTAAATTTATGAAATTTTTATTGGTATTTGTAGGCGGCGGCTTGGGCGCAATGGCAAGATATTTTGTAACAACGAATTTGGCGGGCAAGTTGGGAAATTTTCCATTGGGAACTTTGACGGCAAATATTTTGGGAAGTTTTTTAATGGGGCTGGTAGTTGGAATAATTGCGGGGCGTTCAAGTTTAGAAAATGTGCGGCTTTTATTGGCGGTAGGATTTTTGGGCGGCTTTACAACTTTTTCAAGCTTTTCAGCCGAAACTTTAACTTTGATACAAAACGGGCAAATTTTTTCGGCGGCGGCAAATATTTTAATAAGCGTTGCAGTAGGATTGGCGGCTTGTTTTGCAGGTTTATCTTTGACAAAATTTTAAAACTAAAAAAACCGCTCCAATTGGAACGGTTAATTTTTTTTGTCCAGAAACTAGTCCCCAGTCCTTAATTCATAGCCCTTACTTAAGTTGAGCGGCAACTTCGGCGGCGAAATCAGATTGTTTCTTTTCGATACCTTCGCCGAGTTGGTAACGGGTAAAGTTCAAAACTTTAACTTTGCCGAGAATATCTTGTACGGTTTTTTCGTTGTCTTTAACAAAAATTTGTTCAACGAGGCAAACTTCCTTGTAGAATTTGTTGATACGCCCTTCAACCATTTTATCGACGATTTTTGCGGGCTTGCCTTCTTCAAGAGCTTGTTTGCGCAAAATTTCTTTTTCGTGTTCGAGTTCGGAGGCGTCAACGCTTGCGCGGTCAATCGCTGAAGGATTAGACGCGGCAATTTGCATAGCAACATCTTTGCCGAGTTCAGCAGTACCGCCGGAAAGTTCGACGAGGACGCCAATTTTTCCGCCCATATGGATATAGCTTGTAATTTTGCCTTCAGTTTCATAACGTACAAAACGGCGCACGGAAATTTTTTCGCCGATTGTAGCAGTAGCCTCAGTTACAATATCAGCAACGGTTTTTTTGCCTTCGATAACGCTTGCGTTTAAAGCGTCAAGGTCTGCAGGGTTAGTTTTTGCTACGTGTTCAGTAACTTTTTTAACTAATGCACGGAAATTTTCATTGTTGGCTGTGAAGTCAGTTTCGCAGTTAATTTCGGTAAGTGCGCCAATTTTTCCATCTTCAGTAACGTAAGCCGCACAAGCACCTTCAGCCGCAATACGTCCGGATTTTTTAGCTGCCTTAGCAATTCCTTTTTCACGAAGATAATCGATAGCTTTTTGCATATCGCCGTTAGTTTCGTTTAAAGCTTTTTTGCAGTCCATCATTCCCGCGCCGGTTTTTTCGCGCAGGTCTCTAACCATTGCTGCACTAATATTTGCCATTTATAATTGTCCTCCAATTTTCAAAAATTATTCTTGTTCATCGTCTTTATCGGCGTAATTTTCCGGTTGATAATCTTCGTCAGCATAATCTTCAACAACGGAAGTTGAATCAACCGCACCACTTTCGCCTTGATTGCCTTCAATGATAGCATCAGCCATACGCGCTGTTAAAAGTTTTACTGCACGAATTGCATCATCATTGCCGGGAATAACATAATCAATTTCGTCCGGATCGCAGTTAGTATCGACAATCGCAACGATCGGGATATTGAGTTTGCGCGCCTCTGCAACAGCGATTCTTTCTTTGCGCGGGTCAACTACGAAAAGTGCGCCCGGAATTTTATTCATTTCCTTAATTCCGCCGAGATATTTTTCAAGGCGTGCCATTTCGTGTTTAAGTTGCATAACTTCTTTTTTGGTAAGCACGTCAAAAGTACCGTCGGCTTGCATTGTTTCCAATTCTTTCAAGCGGCGAATACGTTTTTGAATTGTTTGGAAGTTGGTGAGCATACCGCCGAGCCAACGTTCATTAACGAAATATTGCCCTGAACGAATAGCCTCTTCTTTAACTGCCTCTTGCGCCTGTTTTTTTGTACCGACAAAAAGAATTGTTTTGCCTTCTTCAGCGATACTGCGAATAAACATATACGCCTCATCAATTTTTTTTACGGTTTTTTGAAGATCGATAATGTAAATACCATTGCGCTCCGTGAAAATGTACTTTGCCATTTTAGGATTCCAGCGGCGTGTTTGATGCCCAAAATGCACGCCTGCCTCAAGGAGCTGTTTCATTGAAATAACTGCCATTTAAAAATTCCTCCTGTTTAATCATTCGCAGAGCATTTACGCGCCATTTCAGCTTGCGCCACAGGTTGACGCTCCGCTCCGTGTGTTTTTCAACGCCGCAAATTATATCTTTTTATTGCCGCGCTGTCAATTTGAAATATTTCTTTACAAAGAAAAAAATCTTTGTTAAAATTTCAGTGGTACTGCAAATGGCAGGCGGTTGCATCACTTCCGAAAGGAGGTGAATGCTAATGACT
>CALGGV010000112.1 GCA_937915725.1 uncultured Selenomonadales bacterium | reverse complement strand
CCCTTTCTGAACATATGAGAAAAATTCGGCGAGTATAACTGTGATTTTTCATAATTTTTATTTAGACAATTTCCAACGATAATTAATGCTTGACGTTCGATTTTTTCGGCTGTAACCTGCGCGACGATATTTTTTAAATTGCCGCGTAAAATTTTTTCATCTTGCAAGGACGCCCAATTAATTTTATATCTACTCATTCAAGCCTCCCTTTCTGAACATATGAGAAAAATTCGGCGAGTATAACTGTGATTTTTCATAATTTTTATTTAGACAATTTCCGACGATAATTAGTGCTTGACGTTCGATTTTTTCGGCTGTAACCTGCGCGACGATATTTTTTAAATTACCGCGCAAAATTTTTTCATCTTGCCACGACGCCCTTTGAACAACGGCAACCGGTGTATCTTCACTTAAACCCGCCGCCAATAAATCTGCCACAACATTTTCAATCAAGGCGATAGAAAGAAAAATGCAAAGTGTAGTTTGGTGTTTGGCAAGATTTTTCAAAGATTCTTTTTCAGGGACGGGCGTTTTGCCGCCTGCGCGAGTAATTATAACAGTTTGAGTAACGCCGGGCAAAGTATATTCTTGATTTAAAGTAGCCGCCGCCGCCAAAAATGAACTTACGCCCGGTACAATTTCAAAGGCAATATTTTTTTCTGCAAGAATGTCAATTTGTTCTTGAATTGCGCCGTAAATCGAAGGATCGCCCGTGTGCAGACGTACAATATCTTTACCTGCCGCGTTTGCACTTTCGATAACGGCTATAACTTCATCAAGCGTCATTGTTGCAGAATTATAAATTTCAGCGTCAACTTTGCAATTTTTCAAAAGTTCAGGATTAACTAAGGAGCCGGCGTAAATTACAACGTCAGCCGTGCGTAGGAGTCGTTGTCCTTTCACTGTGATTAATTCAGGGTCGCCCGCGCCTGCGCCTACTATATGTATCATAGAAATTTCTCCTTTCAGTTGAAATTTAGGCAAGAGTTAAGAGGCAAAAGTGAAAAAACTACTGCCTACTGCCTATTGCCTTCTGCCTTTATCATCTTACAACATAAACAGTCGAAGTTAAAGTTAAACCGTTTTCAGCCATTAACTCTTTGCCAAAAAATTTTTTATCGTACTGTTCAACAGTAAAGCCGACAGATTTAAGCCTTTGTAAAAATCCTGCCTTTGAATACGCCCGCAAATGATCATCTTGCCCAAAACGCCGCCAACGTTCAGCAATATCTGTACAATTAATATCTTCGTCAATTTCAGCCTTGCTTAAATCCAGCGGCACTACCACAATTCCGCAACCTTCATCAGACAAAATACGCTTAAGTTCACGCATCGCCTTTAAATCGTCTGTAACGTGTTCCAAAACGTGCGAGCAAATGAAAAAGTCAACGCTGCCGCTTGCAATTTCTTTCATATCGCAAATATCCAATTTATAATCTGCCTCCGGCATAAATAAATCAGCAGTTTTATAATCTGCCAGCGGGAAATTTTTCTTTACAAAATCTGTAATGCAATGACGCGGCGCAATGTCAAGGATACGAATTTTTTTGTTAGGATTTAAAATTTTTTTCATGACGAGAGCAAAGGCGCGTTCCCTGTCTGCACTGCCGCAAATTGGGCAATTATACTCGCGCAGATTTAACATTTCAAACGGCGCGTTATAATCAAAATTATATTTCTGCAAAGTCTTTAAAAAATTTTCGTCAAGCGGCAAATATTTTTCAACTTCATTACCGCAACACGCGCAAATTTTCCCGCTGTAACTTTTGCGGTCCAGATTAAATTTTGTGGCAGATTCTATCGGCGAACTTACAGAATTTAAAGGACAACAAATTTGACAACCGCGAAAATCATCTTTCAAAATTCTGTAACGTGCGGCGGCATATTCAAACGAATTTAAAATTTCGTCCCAATTCACAAATTCTTTGCCGTTGCTGTCACGGTGCAGGAAATTTTTTATATTCAAAGTCGGCTCAAAGAAACAGCAGAAATTTATATTGCCGTTCGTCATAACGTCAACGCCGTCCCAAGGCGCGGAGCAAATATCCCTGTCAGCATTTTGTTTCAAGTGGATTGTCGGTGTAAAATCGTTGACAAAATCTAATTCGGTTTTACCAATGGCGCGGCGAATTGCATTGCGCTTTTCAAATTCGCCGGTAATGGAGCGGTCTTTTGCCAATTCTAAAAATTTGGCGTATTTTTTATTTAACATTTCAAGCGGCGTTGCCTCAACTTGCTGCTGAATAATCGCCGCCTCTTTCGTCGGTATCCACAATCTGAAATAAATCAAAAATTTGTCGGCAAGGACGCGCTCCAATTCCATTAAAGTTTTTAACGCAGGGCGGCTTGTTTCAGGATTTGAAAAATATTCACTGTTCATATCGTTTTCTGTGTAGTCGAAGAAAAACATTGTGAACGCCGCGCGCAGTCTTAAAGCCAATTCAACAAAATTTGCAACGTCGCTAAAATTATCCTTGTTGATAACCATTGAAAGGTCTGGCGCAAAACAAATTCTATCAGCCGCTTGCAGTTTGGAAAGGTAACTTTTTATATTTCTAAGAATCAAACTGTACATTTTTCGCGCAGTATTTTCGTCGCCTTTATCCCAGCAACTTTTGGCGAAAATTTCAGCGTTTGAGGCGTTCAACGAAAAGTGCGTATGAAAAAGATTTTCGCACGCCAAATCTTGAAATTTTTCGTTAAAAGCAATTCCGTTCGATTCCGTCATAATTGTAACTTGCGGGCAATTTTCGCTAAGAAATTTCATAAAATTATAACTTTCCTTAGCAAAAAAAGCGTCGCCGCCGGTTATCAAAATTACAGCCGGTGAACTGTAAAGCGGCTTGCAAATTTCATACAGCCAATTTGAATCCATAGCGTGATTGACTTCTTCGCCAAAATTTAAACGAACGCCGCAATAACGACATTTTGCATTACAGGCGTTGGTAATTCGTACGCGCAAAAGTCCGCCGACAAATTCACTTTTGCAATAGGGATGACGTTTAAAAATTTCCGGCATAACAGCGGCAATTTCTGCGCGATAACGCCCTTCTTTGACGCCGTATTTTTCAAAATGTAAAAGCGGATTCATATTCGCCGCCGCAACGTCCGGATTTTTTTTTAGATAATCTGCAGTTGAAAAAAAGGCGGAAGGGTTTTTTCCTTCACGCCAACCAATTCTTAAATAATGTGCCGCCGCGTCTAAGTATTTGCCGTAACCGTAAGTTTTGCAATACCATTCCGCGTCAAACAGCAGTGAATTTTTTATAAAATTTTTATCTTCCATAACTTAACCCCTAACATTTTAAGGACTAAGGGTTAAGGACTAAGGAAAAAATCCCTAGTCTTTAGCCCCCAGCTTTTAGTCTTTAATCCCTAGTCTTTAAATTTCTTAATTTCCATATCGTTATGCCAATGAACGTAGCCGCCCGGCAACGATAAATATTTATTTGGGCTGATAACTCTGAATTGCAAGGCGCACGGTACAAAATCGCACAAATCCGGCGCGTCCAAACTTTCCTCAACCGGCGTTGAAATTGAACAGGCGAAATTGTAAAGTTCCTGCCGCAATTCAACTTTAAATCGCCAATCTACAATGTAAATTTCGTCGCACTTTGCGTCAAAAATCGCCTTAACTTCGCTGAATCTTGAATCGTTGTAAACTAAATCGACGCCGTTTAAATTGCGAATGTGATAACCCATTGCCAAACAATCTATATCTTCGTGGAATTTTATGAACATACGCAAAATAACTTCTTGCCCAAAAATTACTTCAAAAATTGGCACGCCGTCCAAATTCAAAAGTTGTACATTTTCAAAACTGGCACGCCCATTTTGGCGGCGTTGATAGGCGGCGTTTTTGGCGAAAATTTCTTGATTGATTTTCAGACTTTCTTTGGAGACCGGCAAATTAATTTTACCGTCAGCAGATTTTTTACTGGCGGCGCGCATTTCGTTAATAACATTTTGCCCTGCGTCCGTTTGCCCGCCCGTCATTTCGTGGCGTGCTTTTAAAATTGATTCATTGTACTTTTCAACAACTTCCTTTGCCGCCGCGTCCATTACAATTTTTCCGGATTCAATCAGAAAGGCGCGTTGACATAAATTTTTTACTGCAAAAGTATCGTGGCTGACAAAAAGTACAGTTACGCCACTTTCAATCATTGCGCGCATTTTATCCATACATTTACTTTGAAAAAAAGCATCGCCGACGCTTAAAGCCTCGTCAATTATCAAAATATCCGGCTCCACAAATGCATTTACTGCAAAGGCAAGCCGCGCAAACATTCCGCTTGAATAAGTTTTTACCGGCTGATTTATAAATTCGCCAATATCTGCAAAAGAAATTATATCGTCAATTTTTGAATCCATTTCTTCACGAGTTCGATTCATTAAAAGCCCGCTCATATAAATATTTTCAACGCCCGTCATTTCAGGATTAAAACCCGCGCCGAGTTCCAAAAGTGAGGCAATTTTTCCATTAACTTCCAAAATTCCGCCGGTAGGAGTCAAAACGCCGGTGATAATTTTTAGGAGTGTGGATTTACCCGCGCCGTTTTTTCCTACAAGCCCTACATTTTCGCCGCGCCTAATTTCAAATGAAATATCGCGCAGTGCAAAAAAATCTTTGCTGTAACGTTTGTGAAAAGGATTCAATGCCTCTTTTACCCTGTCCAAATTATTTTCGTAAATTTTATAAGCCTTTGATAAATTTTCAGCTCTAATTACAATTTCGCTCATAAAATCCACCTCATAAAACGTCGGCAAAGTGCGGGCGTAATTTCTTAAAGCATATTGCTCCAACAAACATTACCGCTAAAGTAAAAATCCAATATTGCAAAGTTAAATCTAAATGTTCCCAAAACCACTCGTGATAAATGAAATTTTGCCTGTAGCCTTCAATTTTATAAGCCTTTGATAAATTTTCAGCTCTAATTACAATTTCGCTCATAAAA
>CALGGV010000111.1 GCA_937915725.1 uncultured Selenomonadales bacterium | reverse complement strand
TGAAAATATTGGCGCACGCGGTTTTTTAAAATAATCGCCTTGCCGACGTAAATAATTTTTCCCGCCGCGTCCTTCATAATGTACACGCCCGGCAATTCCGGTAATGTTTTTAATTTTTCTTCCAACAAATTCATGATAATTTCTTTTGACTCCTGCCTAGTTTACACTGTGATTTTTATTTGAGTGAAAATATTGGCGCACGCGGTTTTTTAAAATAATCGCCTTGCCGACGTAAATAATTTTTCCCGCCGCGTCCTTCATAATGTACACGCCCGGCAATTCCGGTAAAGTTTTTAATTTTTCTTCCAACAAATTCATAATAATTTCTTTTGACTCCTGCCTATTGCCTATTTACTAAATTTTAGTTTATCATAAAAGTCAAGGAGGTTTTAACTTGAAAGAATTTAAAATTTATACTGACGGCTCGTGCTTAGGGAATCCCGGCGCGGGCGGCTACGCGGCAATTATTATCGATTCACAGGGCGAAAAATTGGAACTTTACGGCGGCGAAAGAAAAACCACAAATAATCGAATGGAACTTATGGCGGCAATTATTGCTTTGAAAAAAGTTTCGGCTGATGATTTCATTGAACTTTTTACTGACAGCAGTTATTTGAAAAATGCTTTTACTCAAGGTTGGCTGGAAAATTGGAAGAAAAACGGCTGGCAAACTGCAAATAAAAAACCTGTACTGAATATAGATTTATGGAAAAAATTAGACACGCTAATTTCAAATCGCAGTGTAAAATTTAATTGGGTAAAAGGACACGCGGGCAATAAATTTAATGAACGTTGCGATAAATTGGCGCGTGCAGAGGCTGAACGGCAAAAAAATAAACCGGAGCCTTCGCCTAAGCCGGTACAGTTGACTTTGTTTTAGGGGGGAATTTTATGAAAAAATTTTTTTACAAATTGTCAACAATAATATTTGGGTTGACGCTGATAATTTCGGCTAAAGTTTCAGCAGAGGGAATTTGGCGGCTTGACGGTTCGGCGGCTTATGAAATGCCGCGCAATTTTAAAGTTATGGAGGATTTAAATATTTCCGGCAGCGGGCAACCTTCATTAACGGGGCTTGCAATGCTTTACAATGAAATTCGACGAAATTATTATTTCGACGGCAATATTTATATTGTAGACCTGCGCGAAGAATCGCACGGTTTCGCAATTCGTAACGGCTGGGAAGGTTTTCCGGTAAGTTATTACACTGAAAAAAATCTTGCAAATTTTTTCACGCCCAAAAATCAAATTGAATCTATTGAAATTGAACTTTTGACAGATATGCTTGACAAGCAAATAGATTTTCTGCCGCTCGGCAATGAAGATAAAAAACTTTTCAAGCCGGTAAATGTTTTGGTTGAAAATGTAATGACCGAACGTCAAAAAGCTGACGACGTGGGCTTTATTTATGTACGTTTCCCTGTAACAGATATGTTTTTTCCGGAACCGGCGATTGTTGAAGAATTTATGCAGTTCGTGTTAAATTTGAAAGAAAATGATTGGGTACATTTTCATTGCCAAGCAGGGCACGGGCGCACTACAACTTTTATGGTTATGTACGAAATTTTGAAAAATCCTGAAAAGTCTTTGGGGGAAATTTGTGCACGTTACGAAACAAATTTAATTGAACGCAAAGTTGACAACGGCAACCACGATTATTACATTGAGGCGCACAATTCTCGCGCAGAGCAACTGATTGATTTCTTTTTCTACGTAAGAGATTTTCAACAGGGCAGAATTAACACTTCGTGGAGCGAATATGTTAATCAAAAAGCGGCGCAGTAATTTAAATTGGCGGCGCGTTGGCAAGGCGGCAATTACTCAAGCCGAATTTGGAAGAATACCGAAAAACTCTCAAGCGTCATCAAAGAAACGATAACTGCGGGCTTGCACAGGGGGTTAAGCGTCCCCAAAATGTCAGCGGCTGTTGAAAGTAAAATGGGCGCGGGTATTCGCAATGCTGAAAGGCTTGTGCGAACCGAAATGAACTTTGTGCAGAATTACGCGGCGCGAGACAGTTTGACGGCGGCAGGGCTTGAAGAATACGAATTTATAGCGGTTTTAGACAGCAGGACAACCCCACGTTGTCAATCTTTGGACGGCACTTTACATTTGTTGGAAGAATATTCAGTAGGCACAAACGCGCCGCCAATGCACCCGCGTTGCAGAAGTACCATTTCAGCTGTACTGGGCGAAAAAACAGGTACGAGAATTGCGCGTAACTCCAAAGGCGAAAATATTCAAGTTCCAGCGTCTATGACTTACGAAGAATATAAAGCGGTGTATCTTTGAAAAAGTAACTCCAACGCGGTTGATAAATAGCGGCGGTAATGGTAATATAAAAATGATTGACGTGCAACAATTCGGCGGTCAAAAGTTACCAGAAGGTAATTACAATATGACAGTTCGAAGGCAGGTACAAAATCGGCACATTGAGGGTACCAATGAATATAAGCGGTATGCTGAACAATTAGCTGAAAAGGGCTTAAAACCCAGCATATTATTACCTAGCGTTGTTGTTGCAGAGCTTATTCGAGAATTTCACGGCAAGGGAATTTATGCTCCTAATCCCAAAGATGGAAGTCCACGTGAAATAGTTGATACTGGAAGAATTATCGGGAAATATTGGGACAAAGAAGAGAATGAGTACGTGGATACAACATTAATAAAGATAATATATTCAAAACACGGTACACACGTCTACCCAATTTATCCTAAGGAGGCTGATGAATAATGACTTCTTTGGAAAAATTTGATGTTCTTATGGCATTAGATAAAAAACGCTCAAAGGTAAAAATAACGACAATAAATGGGGAAGAATATATTTGTAAATTGTGTTGCTTTGCCGAAGACGAGGAAGACTGGGCATATGATATGATAACAATTGATACCCCGAAAAAATACTTGACCCTTGAGTGCAATTACATTAAAACTATAGAAGAATTGTAACAAAATGGAACTGACAGCGAAAGAATCTTCAAGCGATTGCCAATAAAGCAAGGGACTTTCACGGCGCGGTTACTCGGTAAAAGGTTTCAATTTGTGATGGAACTTGTCGGAGAGAATGGAAAAAAGGCAAAAGTTTTAATTGCGTGGTTAAGTGATAAGAATAGTTCAGATTAACCACAATACACGTCAATAAATGAGGTGCTTTTATGGAAATAAAACTGCTTGATAAAGTTTTGTTGAAGAATGGAGAAACAGCGTATATAGTAGAAATTTATGAACAAGGTGTGGCGTACGAGGCGGACATTGATAAAATTGACGGTACCATTAACACCGACACGATTAAACACGATGATATAGACAGGGTGATAAAAAAATGATGAGCGATGAAGAAGACAAAAAAGACGCCGAATTTTGTCGCTTAAATTCGGTGGAAGAAGATTTTGCAGATAGTGTAGCAGAATATTTCGTTAGCCACGATGTGTTTGTAGCCGGTTTTCCAGCACGAGCCAGAGCAATAAAGGAGCTGTTTAGGAATGTTTGAAATCCTCAACGAGAAAACTCCCTGTGGTGGGGCTTACGCAAAGATTTTTTATAAAGATATCAAAGGGCAACCAATCAGCCGCGACAAAGCTTGTCAGGCGCACATTCAAGAGTACAGTAAAGATGGGGAATTGCTAAAAGAAACAATAATGTTGATGAATGGTTGGTATCCCGGCAAAGAGCCTTCTATCAATGATATTTAACGCTGACTTACGGAGATAACAATGAGTAACACAAACCTAAGAGCGGCGAAAACTGCAAAGGCAGACGAATTTTATACACAGCTTGAAGATATAGAGCGCGAGTTGAAACACTACCGCGCTTTTTTTAGTGGTAAAACAGTTTACTGTAACTGCGATGACTATCGGCAGAGTAACTTTGTAAGATATTTCAAGGAAAATTTTGAAGAATTGGGCTTGAAAAAATTGTTTGTAAGCGGCTATGAAATTACGCCTTACGGCGTTGACAAATCAAAAGGCGATTTTCGCAGTCCTGAATGTATCGAACTTTTAAAACAAGCTGATATTGTCGTTACCAATCCGCCTTTCAGCCTTTTTAGAGAATACGTCGCGCAGTTAATTCAATACAAAAAATTTTTCGTGATACTTGGCAATAAAAACGCAATAACTTACAAAGAAGTTTTCCCGCTGATTATGAAAAATAAAATTGGGGTAGGCTATACGCCAATGGGTAAAAATTTGCTTTTTACATTTCCAGAAAAATACAAGCAAGATTTTCTTAACAATTCAGACGGAGGCAGCCGCTACAGAATTGTTGATAATAAAATGTTGGCGCAGACAGCGGCTATTTGGTATACGAATATTCCATTGAAAAAACAGAATGAAGGAATAAATTTGGTGCAGGAATATTCGCCTGAAAAATACCCTCACTATGATAATTATGACGCAATAGAAGTTTCAAAAACTGCGCAAATTCCCTGCAATTATTTTGGAGTAATGGGCGTACCAATTACTTTTCTTGATAAATATAATCCCGCGCAGTTTGAAATTTTGGGCTGTACGGCTGTTTACGGAGATTGCGGCGTTCACGTTGACGGTACAAGTTGGAACGCACAGATTAACGGCAAAAAAGTTTACAAGCGGCTTTTTATTCGGAGGCGGCAGGGCTTGAAGAATACGAATTTATAGCGGTACTTGACCACAGGACAACCCCACGCTGTCAATCTTTGGACGGTACTTTGCATTTGTTGGAAGAATATTCAGTAGGTACAAACGCACCGCCAATGCACCCGCGTTGCAGAAGTACCATTTCAGCGATAGTGGAAGGCGGCAAGCGAATTGCACGTGATAAAAGCGGTAAAAATATTCAAGTACCGGCTGAAATGAAATATCCCGATTATAAAAAAATCTACCTTGAACAAAGTATGACGCTTGAACAATGGGAAAAGAATCGCCCTGCAAAGTCTAAGGACGACGAATTAAAACGCGGCGAAGATATTATACGCAGATTAGCTAATGGCGAAAAAGTAACTCCAACACGGTTGATAAATAATGAAAATAATGGTAAAATATCAATCGTAAACGTTAAATTAACGTCGCAACAACAAAAAATAAAAGAATCCGAAGATAAAGCGTTTGCAGCGGCAACAGGCAAAGATTTTGGTTTTAAAAAATTAAACCGCGAGCCAAATTGGGCAACAGAAATTTCGTATGTGAACGGCAACGGCAAAAGTTTTGAAAGAATGATAAATTGCCAGCGTTGTGTAGTGGCTCTTGAAGCAAGAATGCTCGGTTATGACGTAATCGCCCGTCCGAGTTACGGCATTACTGATGAAATGCGCAAAGTTGAGAACCTTTTAAATGTTTTTGAAAAAACTAACCCTATATTGAAATTAAGCAAGGAAGAATTGGAAGGCGATATTGTCGAATCTGTAGAAAATATCGTTAAAAGTTTTGGCAAAGGTTCACGAGCATTTATTTGGTTTAAATGGGACAAAAATACAAGCCATAAAAACGGCAGCCATATCATAGGTGCACAATGTCAAGAAAAAAATGTCGTACAAATAAGCGATGGGCAAACAAAATTAATTGCCGCACGCCAACAATTAAAAGAGGCAGTGGCAGAAAGTATATGCATAATGCGCGTTGACAATTTAAAATTTACAGATTTAGTTAAACGTTTTTGTATGAATAGGAGTAGCAGTGATGATAACACTTGAACACGCGATAAAATTGGTTGAAACGGCAATTGGCAAGGTAGATTCAATATTGGATTGTGGCGACAGATGGGCGTTTGATTTTTACGATGAAAAAGATAAATTGGGGGCAGTATCAATATTCGTTTTCAAAGAAAATGGTAAGTTTGAATATTTTTCGTGTTTAATGGAAGAATGTCAAAAAATACTAAAAAGCGGTAAGTTGGTTTTTTTATCCGAAGGCTCAACTGCTTAATCGTAAACAAAAAAATAACAAGTGGTACGAGGCTACGACTAAAACTTTGACGTATGTTCCTCAGTTTCGTTCTTTGGTAAAAGCGATTAAACAAGAAACAGCGAGCACTCCTGCGTCAATTAGCATATCGCATAATTGTATTAATGTTTGTATCGTCTCGAATTCTGCCATTGGCATCACCTCCTTCCGTAGAGGTTTAACCAATCGCACCACTTGCTTATGCAATTATAACATAAATTCATTCCGCCGCAACAGCGGTTTTTTATGCTGTAAAATGCCTTGAAATTACCGCAGACGATAAAATATTGGAGTTGAAAAAAAATGAATGAAAAAATAAAAAAGACGCTCCGTGAACAGTTGGAGTTGTTAGCGGAACGCTCAAAAAAATGCTGATACTAAAGACTTGCCGAATTTAACGGCGCAGATGATTAATCTTGTACGTACAATTGAACACGAAAAATTTTCAGCAATACGCCTTTGGGAGAAAAAAGATTAATCATTGCGTACGAGGCGGACATTGATAAAATTGACGGTACCATTAACACCGACACGATTAAACACGATGATATAGACAGGGTGATAAAAAAATGATGAGCGATGAAGAAGACAAAAAAGACGCCGAATTTTGTCGCTTATGCAAGACAGTGCTTGATTATATGCGCGCAAAACTCGACGAAGATGAAATTATTTTATTCACAAGAAATTCAGCTACTGTTCTAAGAAAGAATCTTTTTGTGGATTTTGCCGAATTTTACAAGAATTACCCTCTTAAGGGGTTAGGACTTGTAGATGGTCAATAAAAATTCTTGATAAACGGTACATTGGTCTTTGTAAGCAAATTCACATTCTTCTTTTATTGGGCATTCAAAACCCCACACGCCTAACCTCGAAAAGCCGTCCGTGATTTTCTCAAACATATGAACACCTATAGAAACATTTCCGTTTAATTTCTCACAATGACCGACGTATTCTTTCCCGAAAGTCTTAACCGTTGTCATAGCAAATCCCCTCCTTTCTTTCAATCTTCCAATGAACCGGCTCCTTTCAATCCGGAACACAGGCGATTTTATCATAATCGCTACAATATCGTAAAATGCCTTGAAAGTATCTTAACGGTACTTTGACGGGATTTTTATCCAGCCGCCAATGTGCGGTTTTTTTTGTGCAACAACTGAAGACGAAAGGGTGAGAGAAAATGACTGATAACGAAGTGTCCGTGAAAGACAAATCTTTACAGGGCTTTAGCAATGCCTTAAACAATTTGCCGTTATTAATCAGCGTGTTTACCGGGAAAACCTCAATGCTCCTTCGCCGCAAGCCCACTGACAGCGAGGAGGCTGTTTTTCTTGATAATTTGAAAGTCTTCCTCGCCGCCAATGCTAAAAAAATTACTGATATGTTGTTGTGGATGTTGCCAAATGAAATTGAGGTGAACAAAATTAAAATCGATACTGATGCCAATACCGGCAAATTTTATTTTGACGATTTAGCGCAAGCCGTTTCTGACGCACTTGCAACCGGAACTACCAATCTTCCACTTACTGAATCGCCCATCGGCAAACGCGGAGTTACTGTAGCCGCGCCTAAGATTATTTTCGAGTTGACCAACTGCGGGAATAAATCTAACGCCGAAATTAAACAAAAGACTGATGAACTTTGCGAACAGTTCAGCGCAGATTATGAAGTTAGCATTAAGGTTAGCCTGTAGGAGTAAACTATGTCAAAATAAAAGCAAATTTGCTAGAAAAAATTCTTTCCGCCGTAATGCAGAATGGGGCGGTTCAAATTTATTGAAAATTATCGACGGTGATAAATATGATTATTACGTACAAGCGCAAAATTCCCGCGCCGCTGAATTTAGAAAATTTTATGAGTATATGTTTAAAATTAATCGCGGCTATATTTCCATTTCATGGGCTGAATATATAAAACAAAAATAAAGGCAGGATAAAAGCAACTTTGCTAGAAATATACTTTCAGAAAAATTATTGGAGGTTTTGTTTGAATGAAAGACTATACCAGCGAATTTATTAGAAATGTAGCAGTTGCAGGTCACGGCAAAACGGGAAAAACTTCCCTGCTTGATGCCTGCCTTTTCCATAGCGGCGCGGTTAAACGTATTGGCAAAGTTGATAACGGTACAAGCGTACTCGATTATGAGGCTGAAGAAACTAAACGCAAAATGACAATCAGTGATTCTCTCGCTGTTACCGAATGGAAAGATCACAAAATAAATTTCATTGATGCCCCCGGTTATCCTGATTTTATCGGCGAAGTTATGGGCGCAATGGCGGCGGCTGATACTGCATTGATTATCGTTGCTGCAAATGCCGGCGTCGAAGTCGAAACTGAAAAGGCGTGGGCTCTTGCAGAAAGTTTAAATTTGCCGCGTGCACTTTTTATTAATAAAATGGACAGAGAACACGCAGACTTCAGAAAAACACTTGATGATATTCGTGCAAAATTCGGCAACAGTTGCGTTCCCGTTCAAATTCCTGTTGGAAAAGAAACTTCTTTTAAAGGCGTTGTAGATTTAATTAATTCCGGTGAAGTTCCTGCAGATTTGGCTGACGAAGTCGAAACTGAACGCCTTGAAATGCTTGACATTATCGCAGAATTTAATGACGAACTTATGGAAAAATATTTGGAAGGCGAAACTGATAACCTTGACGAAAAACAAATTGCTGCCGCGCTTGCTGAAGGCGTCAAACAGGCAAAAGTTTTCCCCGTCTTTGTTGGCTCCGCACTTCAAAATATAGGCGTCGATAAACTTTTAGATAATGTTGTAAATTATCTGCCTGCGCCGAATTTTAGGAATAAAGTTGGTACTAATCCTGCAAACGGCGATTTAGTCGAAAGAAAAATTTCTGATGCATTCAGCGGGCAAATTTGGAAAACAATGGTTGACCCGTTTGTCGGGCGTATGTCTTATATCAGAGTTTTTAGCGGCGATATGAAGGCAAGCGGCGAATATCAGCTTATCGGCGAAAATTCCGAAGGTACAGAAAGAATTAACGGCTTGTTTACAATGCAGGGCAAAACTCAAATTAATCTTGACATTGCACACGCCGGCGATATTGTCATTACTGCAAAACTTTCTAATGCCAAAACTTGCGATACACTTTGCGAAAAAGGCGCGGCGATTAAATATGAGCGCGTAAATTATCCTGAACCTATGCTTGCAATGGCTGTCAGCTCCGTCAAAAAAGGAGAAGAAGATAAAGTTATTGGCGCAATTACCCGCCAAATGGACGAAGATCAAACTATTAAACTTGTAAAAGACCCTGCAACTCGTCAAACAATTTTAAGCGGCGTCGGCGAAGTTCATCTTGATATTTTGGGCGATAAAATTCAACGTAAATTCGGCGTTCAAATGGTACTCGGCGAACCTAGAGTTGATTACCGCGAAACTATCAGAAAATCCGTTGAAGTTCAAGGCAAGCACAAAAAACAATCCGGCGGACACGGACAATACGGCGATGTTTGGCTTAAAATTGGTCCAA